>JAHWJK010000146.1 GCA_019348445.1 Actinomycetota bacterium
CAGGCGCCTTTGCCTAGGTATTTCGCTCGATTTAGCGGCCTCCGGATCGGGTCGAAGGTAAGCAGGTAAACCCCCCAAGGAGGTCTAGATGTTCAAGCGCACAATCTCGGTGGCGGCGATCTGCTCGCTGATGCTTGCCGCCGCTATCGTTCCGGCTCTTGCCAAGAGGCCGGACGGCGTGGGAGGCGGTCACGGCCGTCACGGCGGCCACGGCAAGGGGCCGAAGGTAACGACAACGCACATGACGTTCAAGCTCGATGAGAACGAGGTTGCGTCGGGTTCGGATGTGACCGGGACCGTTCTTGTGGAGACGGGCAGAGGCAAGAAGAACCGAGTTCCGATCGCCGGAGCCGTTCTCACCGTCACGCTCGACGGCGTTGACACCGGGACCCCGCTGGTGACCGGTACGGATGGAACCGCGCTCCTGACGCTGACCGCTCCTGCTGACGGCGAACACAACGTCAAGGTGATCTATGCCGGGAGCGACACGCAGCGGAAGGCTCAGCGAGCACAGGGCTTCACCGTCGGAACGCCGGTCGAAGAAGAGCCGGTCGTCGAGGAGCCGCCCGCGGTCTAGACCGCGCGTAGCAAACCCTTCTCACCAACGAGCGACATCTCGAGCGCTTTGTAACCGGCCTGCTCGAACAGCACCACGATCTTGTTTCCTTCGTAGCGCACGACGATCCCTTCACCGAGGGCGTCGTGCGCTACGCGCGCGTTCAGCTCGAACGGCACGTCGCGCTTCTCTTCGGCGACGACCGTTCCGGCTTCGCAGTTGTCGCACGCACCACATGGGGCATCGAAGCTCTCGCCGAAGTAATTCAGGATGAACTCGCGGCGACAATCCTGCGTCTCCGCATAGGCGCGGATCATGTCGAGACGGCTCTGCTCTAGGTTCCGGACGGTTTCGGATCGGTTGTTCGAACCGCCCGCGAAGTACCGGCGAATGCCGAGATCTTCCTGCCGGTAGTAGAGGCTTGCCTCGGCAGGTTGTCCGTCGCGCCCCGCGCGTCCTAACTCTTGATAGAGCGAGTCGATCGAATCCGGTATCTCGTAATGGAAGACGAAGCGCACGTTTGGTTTGTCGATCCCCATCCCGAACGCGCTGGTCGCGACCACGACCTCGAACTCGTCGTTCATGAACGAGCTCTGCGCCGCCTCGCGCTCGCTTCTGCTCATGCCGCCGTGGTAGTAGATGCCCTGGACGCCTGATTGCCATAGCTCTGCCGCCAGTTCCTCGCCCGTCTTTCTGGTCGCGACGTAGACGATGCCTGGCTTATCGGTTTCGGCGATGCGGTCGAGGATCGCCCTCTTCTTGGCGTTCTCGTCCGCGAAGCGATGGACCGACAGGTGGATGTTCGGCCTGTCGAAGCCATGCACGGTCACGCGCGCGTTCTGGAGGCCCAGGTAAGTCGATATCTCATCCCTGACCAGCGGCGACGCGGTGGCGGTAAGGGCGATGACCCGGGGGTGGCCCAGTCGTTCGATGACGTTTCCAAGCTCCAGGTATTCGGGCCGGAAGTCGTGGCCCCATTGGCTCACGCAGTGGGCCTCGTCGACGACGAACAACGTCGGTTTCGCCTGTTCGATCGCCGCCATCGCCTCGTCGTTCGCGAACTGCTCGGGCGCCACGAACAGGTATTCCACTTCGCCTCGCCGCAACCGTTCGAGCGCTTCGTCGCGTTGCGCGTCCGTCAGCGTCGAGTTCAGGTGGAGCGCATCTTCGTCGCCGCTTTCTTCGAGTGTCTGGACCTGGTCGCGTTGGAGCGCGATCAAAGGCGACACCACGACCGTCGGGCCGTCGATCAACAGACCCGCGATCTGATAGATCGCCGATTTCCCCGAACCGGTGGGCATGACGACCAGAGCATCGGAACCCGCCGCAACCGCGTCGATGGCGTCTTGCTGACCTGGAAGGAACGCATCCCATCCGAAGCGCTCACGCGCGATGTCGAGCGCATCTGGAGTGTCGCGAGGCATCCACGCACCATGCCCCGTGCCGCATATCGGTAACCGACGGCGGGCAACTTTTCGCGCTCTTCGGAATCGGCAGGAACGCATCTGGCCGCGACGAAGTTGCATCTGCGGGGCGTTTCCCGGGGCGTTTGACGAAGCAAGCAAAAATGCGGGAGGCTCACCCGTTCCGGATGCACCTCAGTGCTCCAGCGCTGCCGCGGGCGGCGCATTCACAAGATGAAGGTGGGACTTCCTATGCGTACGGTTGCACGACCCGCACCGCTGGTCGCCGTCATGGCGTTACTGGCCGTTGCCGTCGTCGCGTCCGCTCCGTTGTCGAGCGCGCAGGAAGCCGCGCTGGAAGACGCGCAGAACGAGCTCGACACGCTGGAAGGAGATCTCGGCGCCACCATCGATCGCTATAACGAACTGCAATCAGAGCTCGAAGACATCCAAGCTCGGCGCGCGGTGCTGGAAGTTCAAGTGCAGAAGATCGCGAAAGACATGCTGACCCTCGAGGATCGAGCAGTTCGACTCGCTCAAGAGCTGTACAAGGGCGGCGGCATCGCCGGGCTCGAGACGCTCGTCAGCGCGACCTCGATCGCGGAGGTAGCGACGCAGCTGAAGTACCTCGAAACCTCAGGTGAAGCAGGTCTCGATGTTTTCGGTCGGCTTGCGTCCGACCGTCAGCAGCTGGACGCGCGCCTCGATGACCTCGACAAGGCCCGGGAACAAACGGCGATCGCGGTGTCTGAGATGGAAGACCTCCGCGCTCAGATAGCCGGAGCGATCGCGACCCAGAAGGACGAGATCCAGGCGCTGGATGCCAAGCTCGCCCGGGAAGCGGAAAAGGTCGTCGCCGCGCCGGCCCCCGTGCAGGTCGCGTCGCCACCGGTCCCACCGCCGTCGTCGGAAGCCGACTGGGATGCGATCGCGATGTGCGAGTCGGGCGGCAACTGGCACCTCGACGGTTACTACGACGGCGGGCTGCAGTTCCATCCGCAGACGTGGCTGGGATACGGCGGCGGTCAATACGCGCGCTACGCGTGGCAGGCAACGCGTGAGCAGCAGATCGCGATCGGCGAACGCGTGCTGAAAGGTCAAGGACCCGGCGCGTGGCCGAACTGCTTCCAGTGGAAGTGAGCTAGTCCAACAACTTCAGGGGGCCGAGGTCATACACCGGCCACCCGTCTTCTCCGACGCGCATCTCGGCAACGGGTTTGTGCGCGTTTCGATCGCCCGGCTTCATCAGATGGATCACTTCGTTGCCTCGCGCGACGAGCGCATCCGAGATCATCCGGCGATGGCATCTCCACCACAAGGTCTCCGCGCACATGATCGCGACCTTTTCCTGTTCGGCGTCGCGCTCTAGCTGCAAGACCGCGTCGCGGAACTCGTTCGTGTCCATGTAATCGGCGTACCCCTGGAACGACTTATTGCGAAGCGATGGATGGCGCGTCTGAGGATTGTCGTGCTCGCGTCGACCGCCGAGCGTTTCTCCGCGCCAGTCGTAGATCACTCCGCGGTCCGGGAGCCATGTCTCCATCGCGGCGCGCGCGAAGTGCGGGTGGCGCCTCGATCCCGGGTACCGGCGGACGTCGACGAGCCGATCGATCCCGGCGTCGAGCAGGACGGCGGCGAGATCGTCCTCCGACCGCGTCCCGTGCCCGACGGTGAAGATC
>JAHWJK010000049.1:0-4358 GCA_019348445.1 Actinomycetota bacterium
ACGTTCGGCGGGTACGTGAACGCGTGGGCATAGCCGTTGACGACCAACCGACCGTTCGCCGTCTCCTCCCCGATATAGACGTATCGGAGGAGACGCCCGAACCGGTCCGTCTCTTCGACGTCTTTGACGAGACGAACCTCTGCGCCCAGCAACAGTGCCTCGGCGGCCGCCGCCGACTCACGGCCGAAACATTCGACGGGCGAGTTCGGCTTGACCGACTCCGGAGTGTCGATACCGATGAGCCTGACGGTGTAGTCGTCGCCGACTCGGGCGTTGCCGGCGCCGGGACCCGCGGCCACTTCGGTGATGTCGACCTCGACCGTGTCCCCGTCGACGACGTCGGTGACGACCGCGGCCTCGTACCCACCGGGCTCGTCCGACCACGTCGCAGGGGCCTGTTCCGTAAGGACTACTTGGTGAGACGCGCACGCCGCCGCCGCGACGAACAGGAGCGCGCAGAGACGTCGCATGTCGTCAGGCTAGTCACCTGAACGCGCCGGTGTGTGACCCGCGCGACAATCCGGTTTTCCCACGAAGAGGAGGTGTCATGGCCGACCAGCAGCAGGTCGATCCCGCACAGCTCGCCGAGCTAGTCAAGGGACTGTCCGACGAGGAGCTCCAGAAGCAGGTCTCCGAACTCGGTGAAGACGAGGTTCTGCGGAACATCTTCGCCGGCATGCAGGATGCATTCCGCCCCGAGAAGGCTCAGGGAGTCGATTCGACGATCCAGTACGACGTGGACACGACCGGCGGGACCAAACAATGGACCGTCAAGATCGCGAACGGCACGTGCGTGACGTCCGAAGGTCCCGCATCGGACCCGCGCCTGACGCTCAAGATCGGGCTCGTGGACTTCATCCGGCTGATCTTCGGCCAGGCCGACGGTACGCAGCTCTTCATGAGCGGCAACTTGAAGCTGCAGGGCGACATGATGTTCGCGATGCAGATGCAGGGCTTCTTCGACCGCCCCGCCTAGCCCTTCTCTGCTGACAAGTTGCCCTCTGTGGGGCACGGTGTGACGCGCAGAACGCCTTGACCTGCAGGTCAAGAAACGATTCGCCATACTCCCGGTGGCGGCTGACGCCGACAGGAGTACCACCGAGGGGAGGTGAATCGTTCGTGATCGATCTCATGTACACGGGCTCCGAATTCATGTACGGGCAGGACGCGACGACCCGTACCGAGCTTCGCCAACTTGGCCTTCTCGATGGTTCTCCCGAGCCGCACCTGACCGCCAAAGGAAGGGACTGGCTCAAGGAGTTGGAGGACATCGAGACCCACGAGGTCTCGGAGTACGGCGAGCAGGCGGCGGACCTCGTTCTCTCGACGAACGGACTGTTCCGTTAGTCGAAGCATCATCTAGCGGGCAAATCCACGGACCCCGGGCGACCGGGGTCCTGTCGCGTTGTGGCCGCAACACGCTGCTGCAGGAACAGCCTCTGCCGGGGCGAAAGAACCCCCAACAACTCTTTCAGGAGGCTCCTTATGCCGCGCAACGACATGTGGGCGACGCCGCCGGGAGGTTCGCGCTCGCCGCGCCGCATCGCCAAGACCCTGCTGACGTCATTCATCGTCGGCGTGCTCTCGATCGGAATGGCATGGGCGGGAGTCGGCCTCGTCCCGATCTCGGCAGACAAGAAAGCTGCGGACGAAAAGAACGGTGTCGCGGCTTTCGTCGGCGAAGAGTCCCAAGAAGGTGGAACGACCGACGCATCGGCTTCTTACACACCCGCGGACCTACAGCCTGGCCAGATCTTGGCGGGGGCCGCAAAGGTGAGCCTCTATCCGCGCCCGGATGACTACAAAGAACAATTCCCGGACGCGCGCTGGGAGCAGGACCAATCGAAGTGCGAGATCACGAGTCCCGGCGGTGTTCAGGAGGGCGCGACCCACGTCGCCGACTTCCGGGTGAGGTGGCCTGAGAACCCGAACTGTCTGTACATGGGTGGCTACGGGATCGGCCCGATGTTCTCGATCGCATCATGGGATCAGGAATACGGGCTATGGGCGCGGTCTGTTGCGATGCAGGATGCGAACGGGGACGCGCTCGTGCTCACCCTCATCGACGCGGTGTACTGGGAGGCGTACTACAACAGCCTCTGCCCCGGCGACCCGTGCGGCTTCCTCGACCTGGCGAATCAGCTCGCTAAAGAGACCGGCCTCAGCCCGGAGAGCTTCGTCTTCTTCTCAACGCACTCGCACACCGCGATGGATTTCATCGGCGGATGGGGTGCCGTGCCGAAGTGGTACATGCAGCAGGCTACCGACTCGCTTAAAGCTTCGGTGAAGAGCGCGCTCGGATCGATGGAACCAGCGGTCCTCGAAGCCGGAGAGACGATCCTCCGCGCGCGGAACGGCGAACGCCGCGACTTCTACCGATCGGCTGAAGACGACGGTCTTTCCTGGTTCCGGCTCATCGATGCGGACGACCAGCCAACCGAGGAGGTCTGTCCCGGCAACAGCAACACGGTCGAGGCGGGAGAAGTTGGGAACGCAAGCCCCGCACCACCGCCTCCGTGCGAACCGGCCTCACCAGGCCGCGCGATCGCGACGGTAGGCGCCTACGCGGCGCACCCGGTCACGATCGATGCCGGCGGAGAACCGGACGGACAGGCTGACGGCGACTTCCCGGCGGTGTTCGCAAAGAGAGTCGAAGAGAATTTCGGAGGCGTCGGGATGTTCCTGCAGACCGGCCTCGGCAACATGAGCCCCCGCGGAAACAAGATCGAGATGGGAAACGGTCTCGCTGCAGCGATCCCTGCGATGGGGAGCGGTAGCCAGATCACGGACACGGACGTCACCGTCGGTCGCCGAACTTGGGACCACCCGGTCACCAACATCCCGCTCGGGTCGCTCGGTGTCGCCGGTTTCTTCGACCGCACGTTCAACGAAACACCCGCGGCCGTCAACGTCGGCAAGTCCTCGTACCCGAATCAGAAGTGCACCTCCGCGTCGCCTGTGTCGGTCGAGACCACGGTCAGCGCGGCAAAGATCGGCAACCTCTGGATCACCGGAGGACCCGGTGAGCTCTTCGCTGGTCTGACGAACACGATCGAGGAGCGGAACCCGAACGGCGTGACGCTCGCGCTCGGTCTTGCCAACGACGGGCTCGGCTACATCATCCAGAGCTACGAGACCGACTACGCAGGTCGGCAGGGAACCGGCTTCGTCGGCGGTCCACTGGCCGAGTACGAAGATGCGTATTCCATCGACCACTGCTTCGGCGACGCCACGCTCGAGTACACGATCGGGCTGCTCGAGAACCTCGAGTAACAGACCATGCGCAAGTTCATCAGCGTCGCCGTGTCGATCGCGATCGTCAGCGGGGCGTTGCTAACGCGTCCCGTCGGCGCGGAACAGGCGGTTGCGCCGCGTGACTTGCCCTCATGCGAATGGGTCGCCGGCGACCTGCACGTCCACACGTGGTATTCGCACGACGCATGGCGGGGGCCGGGCCAGCACGATCACAACACCGACGAGAGCGACTTCTACACGTGGAGCTGGGAGGTATCGAACGAGCGCGACCTCGCGACAGAGCGCGGGCTCGACTACATCGCGATCACCGACCACGACAACATCGACGCCCAGAAGGACCCTGCGTGGGGAACGGGTGATCTGATCTGGCTTCCCGACTACGAGAATTCTTTCGCCGGCCACGCACAGATGCACGGCGCCCAGAAGATGTACGACAACGGCGCCAACACGCTCGCCGACGTCGAGCGTGTCGCCGGTGAACTACGAGGCGATGGCGGCGCGTTCCAGATCAACCACCCCGACGACCGCGAGTGGGAGAACGCGTACGGATTCGGCTTTGTGCCCGACGCGGTCGAGATCTGGAACATAGGTGTATGGGCGTACGAGCCACCGATGCCTGCGACCAACAACCACGAATACGGGCCGAAGTTCCTCGACAAGTACCTCGACGCGGGACACCACGTCGCGGCCACCGGTGGTAGTGACAGCCACTGGCGCTCGACAACTGCCGCTCAGGGGATCGGGCAACCGACGACATGGATCTGCACCGAGAGCGCAGACTGGCACGGACTCGTCGACGGGATCCTCGACGGCCGGACGACGATCTCGCACCAACCGCCCGCGTACGGGACCGTCTTCGCCGACATCCGCACGTCACAAGGAACGTTGGGGAGCGTCGTCGAACCCGGCACACCGGCGGTCGCGACGGTGCAGGGCGCGCACGGCGCGTGGCTCAAGCTCGTCACGAACGGCTCTACCGAGCTGGCGAAGGTCCCCGTGACCAGCGACGACTTCTCCTACGAATTCACACTGGATGAACCCGGATGGGTCCGAGCCGAAGTGTTCTACGAAGATGGCCGGGCGATCCGTCAGATGCTCCAGCC
>JAHWJK010000049.1:4458-11886 GCA_019348445.1 Actinomycetota bacterium
TTGGGCGGGTGGGCGGAAACGCCACGTTCGCAGCACGCCTTACCGGATCGAACGGCCCGATAGCGGGGGCGGCCGTCACTTTCTCCTACCGAGGCGAGACGTATTCGACCGTCACCGACGAGGCCGGCCGCGCGACGACGCAGGTCAAGTTGACGGGCCCACCCGGGAAGGACCAGATCATCACGACCTTCGCGGGCTCCGACGTCTACAACCCGTCCAGCGACACGGACGATTTCGAGGTCATGACCGGGCAGTAACGGCGACCGTTTGCGGCCTCGTTTGTCGGGTAGGACGCCACCGGCGGGACCCGACGCAAGGGAGGCAGATATGGCAGAAGAAGTAGGCGGCGTCGTAAAGGTCAGCGAGTTCGTAGGGAGCTCTCCCAACTCGTTCAGCGATGCAGTTCGCAACGCGGTGAAAGAAGCAGCGAAGACGATCCGCGGGATCCAAGGCGTCGAGGTGCTCCAGAGCAACGCGACGGTCGGCGACAACGGCGAGCTCACCCTCTACAAGGTCAACGTCAAGATCGCGTTCCTCGTCGAGCGCTAATCTCGCGGCGCGCTGCGGGCCAGCAGCGCAAGCAGGGATGAGTTTTAGGGCGGCGAACGGACCTCCCATGAGGTCTCGGATCGCCGCCCTAGTCGCGCTCGCCGTCGTCGCGGGCCTGCTCCCGTTCGCGGGACGTTCGTTCGCGCAGGTGCCCGATCCGACGGTCCCGGCCGCGCGCGAGACCGAGCCCGTCGTCCTGACCGGCACGAGCTTCCCCGAATGGGCGACTCTTGGTGACGTCGCGCTCGAGGCACCATCGCTCGATGGCGCTCGCTGTCAGGCGACCAAAGAAGGAGCGCCCGAGAATCCCGTCACCTCATCCGAGAAATGCACGCACAACCAGTATGAAGATCCAGACTTCCAGACCAGTGACTATCTGAAGAACGAAGGCGTGCCGGTCGGCAGACTCGCGGGCTACCGCTGGAACGGCGAGCGCTTCGAACAGATCCCGTTCCAGGTCGACGAGATGTTCACGCGCTACATCTCGAACAACAACTCGGGATTCTCGTTCTATTCGGAGACCGACCAGCACCACAGCTACGCGTTCGACCGTGAAGGGTTCCGGTGGACCGAGTCCGACCCGGAGAACCCTTGTCTGGCCCGCCCCGCGAGCGAGCCTGCGGGTGATCCCGTGCCGGGACTGGACACGGATGACGAAGTCGTGTTCATGGCGCGCGACGCAGCGGGTCGCGCTCCTTCTACAGCAGGGCTCCCCGGGGGGATCGAAGACAGCTACGAGATCGCGATCGCGGACCCGTCGAATCATGGCGCAACCAGTTACGTGTACGTGATGAAAACCGCGCCGGATGGCCCGAGTCCCGCGTTCGATGCATCGAACGGCTACGTCCGTTACGAGCGCGAACCGGAGGCAGACGTCTTCCTTTACTCGCAGAGCCGCTATTCGGGTTACGGCGCGGCTCCAAAGGGACCCTGGTACGACCCCGCGACAGGCGTGTGTCACACCGATCCCGCCGACTACAAACAACGACGACCCGGAGATCAAGCGTGGGTCACGACGCCGCGGTATCGATTCCATTACGACGGGCGTTGGGTGATGGACGAACTGCACGTTTCTGCGAACGCCGACGGCACCTACGGCCCCGACCTCATCGACCAGTGGAAGGCGCGCGCGTTCCAGCAGCGGCCCGGTGGATCCACACCGTGCTGCGGCTACGAAGAAGAGGTCAACAACTGGGGCGGTAGCTCGATCCTCATGGGCGAACTGGCCGGACCCGTTCGGACGATACGCGAGACATGGGGCGCCGACTCGGGCACGAACGTCGTGCGCCGCGAGATTTTCTATCGAGACGAGATCCGGTTCATCAGCTTCCTCCGCGTCCACGTGATCCCGCCCGGGGACGGCATCTACGCACAGTGGGATTACAACGCAGGCATGGTTTCCACCTACTACAACCAGTTCAACCCGGATGGCGTCGCGATCGACGGCAAGAACGACGAGGAGTACGGGAACACCCACGTTCACGCCGCGCACGACGGCGTTTCGTTCGATCCCGACGGGGACGGCCCGCAAGATCCGATCGTCATCGGTAATCCCGGGGACGGGTGCCCGCCGGAACCGCACGATAGATGGCCCGATTGCGTCCACAACGACGTCGACTTCCCGGACCCGTTCTTCTCGGGGCCGAACTCCGGGCTCAGCTACGAGCAAGTGACGGGGCCGCACGGAACGCTGGTGTGGCGTACCTCGCTGAAGCAAGTGACGCCGGGCGGCGCCGCGCAGTCCGTCTTCTCCGTCCCCTACTACCGCGACGACTCCTGCTTCGACGACGGGACCGGGTCGAACCCCGGCCCGCACCTCAACCCGGCGAAGCCGGACGACGGCGAATACTCCATGTACAACGGAGAACCGCGGAAGTGCTGGGACTCGGCCACCGATCCGGTTCCTCCACCCGAGGGAGATCCGCGCTACTACCAGGGTGCGATCGGCACCCACGGGATCCACATCTTGTTGATCGCCGATTCCGACAACGCGGGCACGACCGCGCCCGTCACGGAGATCGACGGCGAACAACGGCTCGTTGTCCTGCCACCGACACCAGGCAACGTCGGTGAGAAGTACGGGCGCGGAGTCGAGAAGCCACTGGTGGTGACCGCGGCACCAGAGTCGCGCGCCCGCGGCAATGACCCGGCTCCGTCTCCGACCGAGACCTCGCCGTCTCCGACTCCGACGTCAACGGAGTCTCCGGCTCCAGAGAAAAGCCCCACTTCGGTCGAATTCACAGCAGAGAGCGACTCCGGCGGCCAGTATTCGGACCGCGCGACGGTGCAGGCGCGGCTCACAGATGAGACCGGCGGCGGGATCGCAGGCGAAGACATCGCGTTCGAGATGAGCGGTGGCGACGGCACCTCAACGGTCACTGCGACGACCGACGACAGTGGAACCGCAACGACCACCATCACACTCGACGGGACACCGGGTTCGTACCAGCTGATCGCCCGCTACGACGGCGACGACTCGAAGCTCGGGTCGGCCGATCAGATGTCGTTCGCGATCGACCGCGAGGACACACAGCTCGCCTTGGACGTCAGCGGCAAGAACTCGAAGCGGCAACTCGTCGCGACGTTGACAGACCACGACAGCGGTGGCGGCATCGTCGATCGCACGATCGAATTCTTCGAAGGTGGCAAATCGATCGGCTCGGCAACAACGAACTCCGATGGGATCGCCACGATCGACGCACGCGCTGGTAACCGGGACTTCGAAGCCCGCTTCGACGGCGACGACTACTACCTAGCGTCGTCCGCGCAGCAGCGCGGTTAATCTCGCTTACTCAAGCCGATCCCCATCCCGGAGGTTTCCATGCCTGAAGCCGTCATCGTGTCCGCGGTTCGCACGCCGATCGGGCGAGCGAAGAAAGGTTCGCTGCAAGACGTGCGTCCGGACGACCTCGCCGCGTTCGCCATCAGAACGGCGGTCGAGAAGGTAGAAGGCCTCGATGCCGGCGAGATCGTCGATGTGATGGTCGGCTGCGGATTCCCCGAGCAGAAGCAGGGCATGAACCTCGCGCGCCGCGCAGCGCTCCTCGCAGGGCTGCCCGAACACGTACCGGGCACGACCGTGAACCGATTCTGCGCCTCCAGCACGCAGACGATCCGAATGGCTTTCCACGCGATCAAGGCGGGCGAAGGCGACGCGTTCGTGGCGGCTGGTGTCGAGTCGATCTCGCAGGTCGACGGCTATCCGAAGGACATGGACGAGCTGCACCCGAAGCTCTTCGGTGACGACGCCGAGATAGCGAACGTCTACATCCCGATGGGGATGACTGCCGAGAACGTCGCCGACAAGTACGACGTCTCGCGCGAGGAGATGGATCGGTTCGCGCAACGGTCGCAGGAGCGGGCGGTCGCAGCGCAGCAATCTGGATTCTTCGCCCGCGAGATCGCGCCGTACACCAAGGATGACGGCACGACCGTCGACACCGACGACGGCCCTCGGCCGTCATCGACCCTGGAGAAGCTTTCCCAGCTACCTCCGGCGTTCAAGGAGGACGGACGCGTCACGGCTGGGAACTCATGTCCGCTTAACGACGGAGCCGCAGCAGTGGTTGTCATGAGCGACGAGCGAGCTAGACAACTAGAGATCCAACCGCTCGCGCGGATCGTCGCGACCTCCGTGTCGGGGATCGCGCCGGAGATCATGGGTGTCGGTCCGATCGAAGCCGTCCGCAAGGTCCTCAAGCAGAGCGGGATGTCGATCGACGACGTCGACCAGATGGAGCTGAACGAAGCATTCGCCGCGCAGGTGATCCCGGTGTGCCGCGAGGTGGGGATCGATCCTCACGACGAGCGGTTCAATCCGAACGGCGGCGCGATCGCGTTGGGACACCCTTACGGGATGACCGGCGCGCGGATCATGTGCACGCTGCTCAACGGCCTCGCGCAGCGCGACGGAACGATCGGACTCGAGACGATGTGTGTCGGAGGGGGCCAGGGCATGGCCATACTCGTGGAGCGCGTCGCCTAAAAGCCGCGACGCCCGCGGCTAAGCCGCGGTGCCGTTCGAAGAGAGAAGGTCTTCGACGGTCGGGATCAGCCGACCGATGTCGTTCTTCACCAAGAACGTGTCGCCCCAGTTCGGTTGTTCGGTGAGTACCGCGGAGAATGCGACGATCTTCGAGTCGGGACACTTCTCGCGGATGAATGCGGCCGCCTTCTCTCCGTCCCACCGAGGCATGAAGAAGTCGAGGATCACGACGTCCGGATGGATATCGGCGGCCAGCATCGCTCCTTCGAACCCATCCGCAGCTACACCGCCGATCCTGAAGCCTCCGTGCACTTCGAAGACATCCGAAAGCAGCTCGCGCATCAGAGGATCGTCATCAACGAGGAGAACCACCGGCCGTTGCATCGGTAGACAAGGATGCGACTCGCCGGATAGTTCGGCAATAGTCAAAAAGGATTAGACGGGCGAATCGACCAAGATTTTTAGGCGTTGATGGCGTCGAGGACCCGGTTGGACGACCCGACCGACGGGAACCGGGGTATGACGAAGACGGCTGTCGTCCCGCGCTCGTCGCTGTCGATCTGCCCGCGGCCCCCGTGACTCTCCACCAGCATCCGCACGATGTGGAGTCCGACGCATTCGGTATCGGCAGCTTCTTCGAACCGATAGAACGGATCCGTCACTACCCTCAGCGTCTCCGGATCGATCCCGTCGCCCACGTCGCTTACGCGGAAGACGAGGTTGTTTTCGAACGCGTCCATCGCGACGCGAACTTTCCCGTGCGTGTAACGAAGGGCGTTGTCCACGAGATTCGTCAGCAGTTGGTCGATTACGAATGGGTCTACCTCACTCTGCACGTCCGAGGCAGGGAGGGCAAATTCGAGCCTGTCGGCATCGGGACGCTCTAGGAAGGGGGCGATCGCGTCACGAGCCGCGGCACGGGCGTCATGGAGAACCGGACAAACCAGCAGCCCTTGCAATTCGACGCGCGCGGCTTCAAGAAGGCGCTCGACGATGCCGCCGAGTTTCGTCCCATGCATCTCCACTTGCTCTACGAACTCTTTGCGCGTGGTCTCGTCGAGTTGATCCCAGTGCTCGCGAAGCGTCGTGGAGAAGCCGATGATCGAAGTCAGCGGAGTGCGGAGCTCGTGCGAGACGGTCGTCAAGAACCGGGCCTTCACCGCGTTCGCCGCTTCGAGGTGAGCGACGCTCGCACGCTCACGCGCCAGGAGGTGAGCTTTCTCGAGCGCCATCGCGGCCAGGACCGCGAACCGCTCGACCACCTCGAACGTGTCGTTATCGAGCCCACTGGCGCCCGCGGGAAGCGTCAGAGTCAAGACACCCATCTCACGTCTCGCGGTCGCCAGCGGGAACCGGACGAGGAGCCTGCTGGCGTCGAGACGCGGCGGCGCTCCGGTGCTCTTGGTCCGAGCGAGAGCGATGTCGCTCTCGGACTCCGCTAGCTCGATCGTTCCGACCTCGGCCCCCACGAGCTCGACCGCAGCATCGAGGATCACGCCCATGACGTCGTCGATGGCGAGCGGCGAGCTCAATCGATCCGTCGCATCGAGCAGCTCCTCGACGACCTTGATGCGGTTCTCGAACGCAGCGAGGAGGACTTCCTGCCGAGCGACGGTTTGCGAGAGAGCGCCGAAGTGACGTTCCTTCTCCCATACGAGTGCGATGAAGCCGATCGTCAACACCAGCACGCCGACCCGCGCCGCGGTCGGTGTCACCTGAAGGGGTTCGAGTATCGATGGACCCAGAAGGCTGAACGCGACCGACAGCGCGGAGAACGCGGCGAGCACCACGAAGACGGATAGGAGCAGCCGTCCTCGCCGCTGTTCGATGTCGGTGAGGGGCACCATCTGTAGCTTTGCCTCCCTGGTGGGCTAGTTACTCTCCGTAGTCGGCAGGCCCGCCGAGGACCTTTAGCCGCCGACGAAGCGTGACGAACAGGCGGCGGGGAGGACCCGGAGGCGCAACGGAGAACCGTCTCATCACAGACATCAACGGAAATCCGAGGGGGACCAACCGATGCGCTCGACGGCAACCTGCCGCCCGATAGTTCTTGGCCTTATAGGCGTCATCGTCAGCCTTGCGCTCATCGCCTCGCCACACGTGCAACCGGCCGCGGCCGCTCGCGGCGGCGACGGCTCCGGTGGCAAAGCCGTCGCTCACAAGTCCGGGTTCCGCAAAGCTCCCGCGTCCGCGAAGCGTCACGCTCCCGACGCGAAGCTGTACCGGGTAGGCGTCGAGTCCGGCGAGCCGACCCTCGGACTGACGAAGAACAACGACATCTTCTACTCCGCTATCCAAACGAACACCCGCGTCGAGGTAATGCGCTCCCGCAACGAGGGCAAGAAGTGGGAGATCGTCTCGCCGAAAATCGGCAACCGGAACGCGCAGCTCCTGACCCTGGATCCGTACGTGTGGGTCGATTGGCGCACCGACCGTGTCTTCACGATCGACCTGACCGTCGCTTGTGCCTACATGTCCTACAGCGATAACCACGGTAAGAGTTGGGTCACCAATCCGCTCGCTTGTGGACGCCCGGTCAACGACCACCAAACGCTCTTCTCCGGGCCCCCCGCGGTCAGCCCGACCGTCGGCTACCCGAACATCGTCTATTACTGCTGGAACGACATCGGTAGCTCGTCGTGCTCGAAGTCGCTGGACGGCGGCCTCACGTTCCACCCGACGGGCTCGCCTGCGTTCCAGGGCGTGTCGACACAGGGCGAGGACCAGACCGGGCCCCGCACGTGTGGCGGTCTCCACGGTCACGGCCACGTCGGCTACGACGGCACCGTCTACCTGCCGCGCGGCTACTGCGGCCAGCCGTACGTCGCGATAAGCAAGGACGAGGGACGCACGTGGGATCGCGTTCAGGTTTCCAACATCGGCATCGAAGGACA
>JAHWJK010000147.1 GCA_019348445.1 Actinomycetota bacterium
CGTCAGGACTCCCGAGGGGCGTGACCCGTCGGCCACGACCACGGCCTCGGCCCCCCGTGAGAGGTCGGCGAACATCTCTTCGACGCCGGCCGATGACTGCACGACGGGCAGCGGTGGATCCATGACCTCGGCGACGTCGCGGTTGATCGCGTCGCGGTCGCGAAACACCCGGTCCAACAGACTCCGTTCCTGGATCGAGCCGACGATCTCCGAAAGGTCGCGAGGCTGGTCGCTGCGCGCCACCGGCAACTGCGAGATCCCATACTGCTGCAACAGGTCGATCGCTCCACCGACCTTCGCATGGGACGGCACGGCGACGAGGTCCGGGATCTCCGTTGGCGTCCGTTTCTTGCCGATCACCACCTCTCCGATCCGGGCCGCAGTTCCGGGCCGTTCGAGGAAGGCGTGTTCCAGCATCCAGTTCTCGTTGTAGATCTTGCTGAGGTAGCTCTTGCCCGAGTCCGGGAGGATCACGACCATCAAGTCGTCGGCTCCCAGCTCGAGCCCGACCTGTAGCGCGGCCCACACTGCCGTTCCCGTCGACCCGCCCGCGAGCAGGCCCTCCTCGTTCGTGACGCGGCGCGCGGTGAGGAACGAGTCGCGGTCCGAGACCCGCACCCACCGGTCGACGATGTCGCGATCGAGCGTGTCGGGCCACGATTCCTTACCGATGCCTTCGACGAGGTAGGGCCGCGCTTCGCCTCCGGAGAAGATCGACCCTTCGGGGTCGGCGCCGATGATCTGGATGTCGGGGTTCTTCTCCTTGAGGTAACGCCCGGCGCCGGTGATGGTCCCTCCGGTTCCCACCGAGATCACGAGATGCGACAAACGGCCGTCGGTCTGTTCCCACAACTCCGGACCCGTCGACTCGTAGTGGGCCTTCGGGTTCTCGTCGTTGTGGTACTGGTTCGGCTGGTACGCGCCGGGGATCTCCTCGGTGAGCCTGTCCGCGACGCGGTAGTACGACTCGGGGGACTCGGGCGGCACCGCGGTGGGAGTGATGACGACTTCGGCGCCGTACGCGCGCAGCAGCGCGATCTTCTCCTGGCTCATCTTGTCGGGCATCGTGAAGATGCACCGGTAGCCCTTGATCGCCGCCGCCATCGCCAGCCCGACTCCCGTGTTGCCCGACGTCGGCTCCACGATCGTGCCGCCCGGACTCAACTTGCCGGCGCGCTCGGCGGCTTCGATCATGCGGAGGCCGATGCGGTCCTTCACGCTGCCGCCGGGATTCAGCATCTCGAGCTTCCCCAGGAGTTGGCAGCGCAGCCCGCGCCCGACCCTCGACAGCCGTAGGAGGGGAGTGTCCCCGATCGCGTCGAGCACCGAGTCGTAGATCATGCCGAGCCCATCGTCATGCAGACCGGGAACCTTCGCAACACGTAGCAAGTCTAGTAACAGGCGTATCCATCACTTAACATTGGAGAACTCGTGAAAAGCCATGAAACGGACGTGGACCACAACCGCGCCCATGCCGTGACGGGAGTAAACGTCGTCGCCGAAGAGGGCGAGGTCTCTGCGGCGCATCTTCCAGGCGAGAACCAGGCGGAGGTCGTCGCGTTCGAGGCCGAGGGTGTCGTCGAAGTGGTGCGGCCGATGGAAGAGGTGCCGGTCGAGGTCGAGACCGACGCGATGGTCCTGGCCCAGGAGGATCCCTCGACGACCGCCGGCGGGAGCGCGTCCAGCGACGTCGTGCCGGCGCCGAAGCGTCATCGCTTCCGGCCTCGCCTTCCGCGGCTGGGACGGAAGGTCGTCGTCGGCGTCACGATCCTGTTCCTGCTCGCGTTCTCGGGCGTCGCGTACGCGACCTACGACTACGACCAGGCCTACGACGGAAAGCTCCTGCCCGGTGTCGTCATCGCGGGGGTCGACGTCGGCGGGCTCACTCCGGAAGAGGCGTTCGCGGCGGTCGACGCCGCGGGCAAGATCCAGCTCGACCGCAACATCAAGGTCCGCTACGAGGACAAGAGCTGGATCGTGACCCCGCGCAAGCTCGGCGCGAAGAGCAACGCGCGCGACCTCGTCGATTCCGCCGTTGCCGCGAGCGAACGGACCGGCGTCCTCGACAAGGTGGGTATGGCGCTGTTCGGGGATCAGCTCGATCACGAACGCGATCTAGCGATCACCTATCCCCGGCAAGGGATCAAGGGATTCATAGAAGGCGTCGCCTCCAATGTCGATCGCGACCCGGTCAACGCGGGCGTCGACTACTCGAGCGGATGGTTGGAGTTCACCAAACCCAAAGAAGGTCGCACGGTTCTGAGGAAGCAGAGCCAGCGCGCGCTCCTGCGAGGTCTCAAGCAAGAGTCCGACCGCGTCTTGCTTGCGGTGAAAGAGACGAAACCGGAGATCACAGAGAACCGCTACGAAACCGCTCTGTTGCTCCGGATCGGCGAGAACAAGCTCTACCTCTATCAGGACGGCAAGATCACGCACGAGTACGTCGTCGCAACGGGACAACCCGAATACCCGACCCCGACGGGCGAGTACTACGTCACCGAGAAGCGCTACATGCCGACGTGGGTGAACCCGGATCCCGAAGGTTGGGGCGCGAGCATGCCGCTGTCGATCCCCCCGGGGCCGGGCAACCCTCTCGGGACGAGAGCTCTGAACTGGAACGCGTCGGGGATCCGGTTCCACGGAACCGAAGCCACTTACTCGCTCGGCTATAACGCGTCACACGGTTGCGTGCGGATGGCGATGTCGGACGTAGAAGAGCTCTACGAGCTCGTCGAGGTCGGCACGCCGATCGTCTCTCTGGTCGCGAGTTCGCTCGACCCGATGTACGAGGAGTCGCCGGATCCGATCCCGGTCGCAGAGGACGCGAACTGACCGACCGCAGCCCGAGGCCCCCACGCTTCGGTGAGGAAGACCGTCAGCTCTCATACGGCACTTACCTCGAGCTTCCGGAGTTGCTCTCGCTTCAGCAGAGGCTGTCGGACCCGCCCGCGCACGACGAGCTGCTCTTCATCGTGGTCCACCAGGTCTACGAGCTGTGGTTCAAGGAGCTCCTATGGGAGCTAGAGACGGCGCGGGATCTGATGCTCGCCGGCGACACGTTCAGGGCGCGCCACTTGCTCGAGCGCTGCGAAACGATCGAGCGCGTCTTGATCGAGCAGGTGTCGGTCCTCGAGACGATGTCTCCTCAGGACTTCTTGGAGTTCCGTTCGCACCTCGCGCCGGCCAGCGGCTTTCAGTCGGTGCAGTTCCGGGAGCTGGAGTTCCTCTCAGGTTTGAAGGACCCGGCGTATCTCGAGCGGCTCGCCGGCAGCGAGGACGAGATGCTCCGGCTGAAGAAGCGACTCGAGGAGCCCACCCTGTGGGATGCGTTCTGCGCTCTCTACACGCAGAGGGGCCTCCCGATGCCGGCCGACGACGAGCTGCGTCGCCGGGATTCGTTGCTCGAGGTCGCGCGCGACCGCGAGCACCACTGGGAGGAGTTCGCGCTCGCCGAGGCACTCGTCGACCATGACGAAGCCATCGCGCTGTGGCGCCAGCGTCACGTGCTGATGGTCGAGCGTCAGATCGGCTCCAAGACCGGAACCGGCGGCTCCACCGGCGCCGCCTACCTCCGGACGACGCTGGAGAAGCGGTTCTATCCCGAGCTGTGGGCGCTGCG
>JAHWJK010000005.1:0-4707 GCA_019348445.1 Actinomycetota bacterium
TGTAGACGAAGATCGCGACCCGAATCTCTCGGACTTCATGATGCAGGTGATCGAGCTCAACGCGTCGGACCTGCATCTGACCGCCGGACTTCCGCCGATGGTGCGCGTGAGCGGCGTCCTCAAGCCGATCCGCGGCTATCGCAAGCTGTTCCCGCAGGACATGCAAGAGCTGATCTACGCGATCCTCACGCAGAAGCAGCGAGAGATCTTCGAAGAGAAGCTCGAGCTCGACCTCTCGTACCAGCTACCCGGCAAAGCGCGCTTCCGCGTCAACGTCTTCCGTCAGCGGGATGCGCTCGGTGCGGTCATGCGACTCATCCCGTTCGGGATCAAGAGCATCGAGGAGCTCGGGCTGCCGGCCCAGACGCGTAATTTCTCGCGACTGCGTCGCGGTCTTGTCCTCGTGACGGGAGTAACCGGTTCGGGTAAGTCCACGACATTGGCGGCGTTGATCGACGAGATCAACAAGGACCGCGAGGACCACATCATGACGGTCGAGGACCCGATCGAGTTCCTCCACCGCCACGGTCGATCCATCGTGAACCAGCGCGAGGTCGGCACCGACACGCGCTCGTTCTCCGATGCACTTCGCCACGCGTTGCGGCAAGACCCCGACGTCATCCTCGTCGGTGAGATGAGAGACCTCGAGACGATCTCGACCGCGCTCACCGCGGCAGAGACCGGTCACTTAGTCTTCGCCACCCTTCACACGCAGGACGCACCGCAGTCGGTCGACCGGATGATCGACGTGTTCCCGCCCCACCAGCAGCAGCAGATCCGCGTCCAGCTGTCGGGGACCCTCGCCGGCGTTATCTCGCAGCAACTCCTCCCGACCGCTCAGGGCAAGGGTCGTGCGGTCGCATGCGAGATCCTGTTCGCCACTCCGGCGATCCGCAACCTGATCCGCGAGGGTAAGACGCACCAGATCTACACGTCGATGCAAGCCGGCGGGAAGTTCGGGATGCAGGTCATGGACCAGCATCTGGCAGAGCTCGTTCGCAAAGGTGTCGTTTCGTACGAGACTGCACTCGAGCGTGCGCATCACATCGAAGAGTTCAATCGGCTCACCGGGCGCGCGTAGCTGCGAGCTTCATAGGAGAGGTTCACTAGATGGCAGAGACATACGCGTTCAGGGTCCGAACTGCGGAAGGACGTGTCGTCGACGGCACGATGGAAGCCGACGGCGAAGCCGCGGTGGCGAATCGGCTGCGCTCGCAGGGGCTGATCCCGGTCCAGATCGCGAAGCAGAAGAAAGACGCGATGAAGATGGAGCTTCACATCTTCCCAGAGAAGGTGAAGCTCAGAGACATCTCCGTGTTCTCGCGGCAGTTCGCGACGATGATCGGCTCGGGCTTGTCGCTGCTGCGGACGCTGAACATCCTGTCCGAGCAAACCGAGAACAAGCTTCTCGCGAAGACGATCGGCGAGATCCGCGACGACGTCGAGCGCGGCTCGAGCTTGTCCGCGTCCATGTCGAAACACCCGAAGGTATTCAGCGAGCTCTTCGTCGCGATGGTGCGCGCCGGTGAGACCGGCGGTCAGCTGGACACGGTGTTGAACCGCGTCGCCGACAACTTCGAAGCCGACTACAGACTGCGTCAGAAGGTTAAATCCGCGATGACGTACCCGGTCGTCGTCGCGGGCATCGCAGTCCTGCTCGTCACGATCATGTTGCTGTTCGTCGTTCCGACGTTCGCGGAGATGTTCACCGGGTTGGGCGGCACGCTGCCGCTACCGACCGCGATCCTTCTGAAGCTGAGCCAGGCGGCGAAGTGGCTCGTGCCGCTGATGATCGTGCTCGCCATCGGTGGGCGGATCGGCTACAAGCGTGGCCGCTTGCTGAGCGCGGACTTCAGGTATCACACCGACAAGATCAAGCTCAAGGCGCCGATCTTCGGCGACCTGTTCCAGAAAGTGGCGTTGTCTCGATTCGCAAGGACCCTGGCGCTGCTGTTGCGCGCCGGCGTCCCCGTACTGCAGGCTCTCGACATCGTGTCGTCGACGACCGGGAACGAGGTCCTGGCGAGGGCATCGCAGGACGTCAAGGAGAGCGTCAGGAGCGGCGAGACGATGGCCGGGCCGCTGGCCCGGCACGAGGTGTTCCCGCCCATGGTGGTGCAGATGATCAGCGTCGGCGAGGACACCGGCGCGCTCGACGCGATGCTCGACAAGGTGTCGGACTTCTACGACCAAGAGGTCGAATCAACCACCGAGTCGCTGACTTCGTTGATCGAGCCGCTCATGATCGCGGTGCTGGGTGGGGTCGTAGGGTCCATGATCGTTGCCCTGTACATGCCGATGTTCTCGATCTTCGATCTGATCAAATAATTAGTCGGAAAGGACTACTAAAGCGCTGTAAGCCCGGGGCCGATAAGCGAAAGACAAGGTCGGAAAATCCTTGCTTTCGGATGTTCCGGGTGGGAAGGTTCGTGGTCGATTGTCCCAAGTTGTCACTAGGGGACGGGAGAGGAGGAGGTGCTGGATGTTCCAGCGGTTCCACGCAATGAAAGAGGAGCGTGACGGGGGTTTCACCCTCATCGAGCTCCTAGTCGTGATCCTGATCATCGCCATCCTGGCGGCGATCGCTATTCCGGTCTTCCTCCGTCAGAGGGAGAAGGGCTGGAGGTCGCAGATGGAGTCCGCCGTCAAGAACGCGGCCACCGCACAGGAGTCGTATCTGACGTCCGAGGGCGAGTACGCGAACGGCGCCGCAGGTCTGACTTCACTCGAGACCGAAGAGGGCCTCAAGTACGCCAACGACGTCACGCTGACGGTCGTAGGTTCCGAGGCGCAGGGTTACTGCGTGATGGCGACGCACGCCAACATCGACGGTGAGGCGATCTGGTATCACTCCGATGGAGGCGAACCTACCGACGAGAGACCGGCCTCGACGGCTCCCGCCTGCCCGACCGCACCCGCCTAAGCAAAAACCCAAACGCTTTCAACGAAGGGGCGGGGACTTTCCCCGCCCCTTCGGCTTGTCGCAGCTAGGCTGAACGGTATGGGGGCGCACGTGGGTGACAGAGGCGACGCGGGGTTCAGCTTGGTAGAGCTGCTCGTGGTGGTAGTGATCATCTCGCTGCTGGCCGCGATAGCGGTCCCGGTCTTCATCACGCAACGGGAACGTGCGTACGTGGCGCAGAGCGAGACGTCTCTCAAGAACGCGTCGACCGCGATGGAGGCAGCGGCCATCGACAACGACGGCGTTTACACCGGGATCACTGTCGAAGACCTCGTCCGTGACGAAGGTCTGAAGTATTCGCGCTCGGTGGTGATCATGACGATCGAGTCGGCTAACGAACAGGGTTATTGCATCTCGGTGCTACACCGCACCTCGGGCGAGACGTACTACTGGGATAGTGCCGACGGACGACCCTCCACCGACAACTGCCGCGACGAATACCGCTAGCCCAGGCTTTTCCAGCCGAGAATCCGCCGCGTAGGGCGGGATCATCGTCAAGCTTGTACGACTATCGGCCGATTATCTAGAAGCACCCGGGGAGGGTGCTTGCGGCGCGTTGTGAGGCTCGGAGGGTCATGAAGCGGGAGGACGGATTCAGCTTGATCGAGTTGCTTGCCGTGATCGCGCTCACGTCGATCCTGTTGACGCTCGGAGTGACCGCGATCCGGTACTTCTGGCTCGGGCGCGCGCTGCACGGCGAACGCGACCAGGTCTTTACGAATCTGCGAGCGCTCCAGCAGCAAGTCGTGTCGGAGTCGAACCCGTTGGTATTCGGAGCCTGGTTCAAGGTCATGACGCCCGCCACGGACGATGGCACGCCCCAGTGGGGAACGGTGCGCTACCGGCCCCCGCCCGAGGGCTCCGCGCCGGGAACTCCCGGAACGTGTACCAGTACTGCACAGTATCGGCTTGACGGCACCGTCCAGGTGGAGTCTGTGAACTTCGTCGACACCCTCGTCGGCGCGACCGACACCGACGACGTCACGAGCGTGATCAACCAATGCCGGATCCAGGTGCCGGCATCGGCGGGCGCGAACGACTTCGTGTTCTTCCTGGCACGCGGCACGGCTACCACCGGCTGCGTGACGTTGACGCAGCCCGCCCGCGACATGGCGGATGTCACCGTTGCGGTTAGCACCATGACCGGACGCGTCGAGAGGATCGACCAATCCGAAGTGGCGGCTCGATGTCCATAATGCGTGTCGCACAGCTATTGCGCAGCCCGCAACGCGCGTTCTCGAAAGAGGACGGCTTCAGCCTCATGGAGGTCATGGCGGCGCTGTTCATCTTCACGCTACTGACGCTCGGCCTCGTACCGCTCCTAACGAGCTCTATCCGCGGTTCCAACACCGCTCGAGCCGACACGATCGGTAAGAACGCGGCGCTGAAGGCCATGGAGCGAGTGCGCGGGCTCCCTTTCTACGTGTCCTATGCGACGAGCACGACGAAGGTCGATCTGCTCGACCTCTACTACCCAGACGCTGCTACCGACACCGTCGAGGGCGGCATCACGTTCTACCGGACCGTATGTCCGTGGAACGCCGTTGCGAACCCCGCATGTCCCCGCGATATCCCGCCTGACTACACGATCACGTTCGAGGCGCAGTTCGTCGACCCCGTCGCGTCGGGGCCACAACCGACACCGGGAGAGACGGCGACGAGTTACGCCAACGTCGCGCCGCCGGCTACTTACAGCTGGGCGTCGGCAACGACCGATACGCCCCCTCGCCAGATCGTTCAGATGT
>JAHWJK010000005.1:4807-28258 GCA_019348445.1 Actinomycetota bacterium
TACAGCTGGGCGTCGGCAACGACCGATACGCCCCCTCGCCAGATCGTTCAGATGTCGGTGACGGCGGCGTGGAGCGTTGGTGGCCAGGAAGAGAGTTATACGTTGACGAGCCTCTTGAGCGATCGCAGCTTCGGAGGTCGGAAGATCAAGGCGACCGCGACGCTCGGTTACGGCCTCGATGTCTATACGGCTTATGACTCGAATCCAGGTGGGGGGTCGCGGCTAAGTTCCGCGAACATCTTCTTTCCCAGCAGCGAATCCGACATCGAAGGCCGCCGGCTGTCTACGGCACGCCACACCACGACCGCGCTCCGCGGTGAGCTGCAGCAAAACGCCGGCGGCAGTCTCAGCTCCGTGGTCGGTGCGACGTCGAACGTGCTCCAGGCTCCTCCGGATCAGGATCCCGGAACCGCCACTGCTCCCGAGGGAGCGCTTCGTCATCCGGAATTTCCCGGTACCCCGGCCATCATGACCTTCGGGCCGAGCGCGGCCATCGATCCGACCGCGCTCGCGGCGTCGGCCGCGCCGAGCGCGCTCGGCGATGCGGAAATCTCGGGCGCGGTGGGGGGCCAGACTGGGTACGTCTCGTTCCCGAACCCGCAGCTCCAGAACCAGGACTACTTGCAATTGAGGCTGACGGGCGGCGCGCCGATAATCAGCGTGGTCCGGAACGACGGCCTCCCCGGTCCGCTCCCGGGGATCACATCGCCGGTCACGACGGGCGACGTGATCGTCGGCGGGACCCGGGCGACGACGCTTCCCGACAGCGCGTACGCCCAAGCGACGACCGGCATCGACCGCATCTTCATGTTCGATACCTCGTGGAGTGAGCTTTCGGACACCGAAGCGGTCGCCGAAGGAGGCACGCTTACGGGCCTCGGCCATCTGATCGTGATCGACGACTTCCAGGCGAGCGTCACGTGCGACTCGGATTCCGACGGAACTGGAACCGGTCAAGCTCAGTATCAGGGGACGTTGTACTACTGGGAGGATCCCGTCCAGAACGGCGACAGGTCCGATGGCAGGTATCGGCGCGTCGAGTTCAACGTGACTTCGACGACCGCCGGCGCCGACCCGCTGGCGGCGATCATGGCGCAGAACCCGTCGGGAGGTCAGTCGAACGGCCCGCTCATCTACGACCATCCCTCGGCGAACCAGCGGATCTATCTGTTCGGTAAGACGCTCGGCGCGGTAGAACCTGGCGGGGGTGGTCGCGGAGAAGTCCTGACGTACCTCCGGAATTGGAACAGCCTGACCACGGCGTCGTCCCGCGTCGACACGACGACCGACGCGGCGGGAGCGGCGGTGGCTAGCGTCGATTCGAACATTGACGGAGCGATCGAGATCGAAACCGCCGATCTCGATGTCGACCGGCGGGACGTCGGTTCGGCGACCGTCTCGATCGGGTCCGTCTCGTGCTACGCGCAGGACGCCCGATGAGAATGACCGACGAGCGAGGGTTCAGCCTCGTCGAGCTCATGGTTGCGGTCTTGCTTCTGTCGGTACTCGGCGTGGGCTTCTATCAGGTCATGTTTTCGTCGGTTCGAGGTTCCAACGATGCGGCGGACATCGCCGAGGTCGCGGAGGAAGCACGACTGGCATTCAACCGGATGATCCGCGACACCCGCGAAGCTACGAGATTGGTCGCGGCGGATGCGGATTCGTATCGCATGTGGACGGACTTCAACGGAGACGGAGTCGTGCAGGACGATGAGTACGAGTACATCGAGTATTCGTACGACGCCGACGCGAACGAGATCGTCCTAACGGCTCTGGCGGGTCCTCCCGCGGGTGATCCCGATCTCATCACCGGAAGCGAGACTGTCCTTCCCGGGACTCCGCCCGAAACACTTGCCGCGAACATCCGAGAGGTCCCCACCAAGGACGTCTTCAGCTACGCCAGCAACTTCCTGGATTTCGATACGGATGCGGACGGGCAGGTATCGGTCTTTGAACTCGGCGGTGCCGTCAACCCCCCTGCGAACGAGACGCTCGAGGGGGTCGAATTCGGCTACATAAGCGATGTCAACTATGCGTTCCGCGTCTCGGTTGACGGCGATAGCCGGACCTTCTATGGACAAGCCCAGATCCGCAACCGGAGGTACAGCAACTTATGAGCCGATGGCGACGCGGAGTCCGCGACGAGTCCGGAGTGGCGCTTGTGACGGTGTTGTTCGTTGGTGCCGTCATGACGGTCACCGTTTCTGCAGCGGCATTCATCGCGGTGCAGGAATTTCGAGCCGCGAACCGAGATCGAGGTGCGACCACGGCGCTCGCTCTCTCCGAAGCTGGTATCGACCGAACGATGCAATGGATCCGCAGCAACAAGACGACGTGGCGGTACATCGTTCTATCGGGTTGCGATGCCGTCGGCACCGTAGAAGGCGTGAGCTATAGCCCGATCACTCTGAACGGGCAGATCGGGACCGGGACCTATTCCACGACGATCAGACGAGCCGACGGATGCCAGCCGTTGCCTGTCGAGATCCCATCACCGACGGAGGTTCAACAGTTGATCCTCACCTCGGTCGGCTGTACGAATAACACGGTCGGCCAGCCATGCCCGACCGGCTCGGCGAAACGACTGGTCGAACAGGCCGTCGCTGTGCGCGCGCGGCCTCTACCCGTCGGGATGAGCGGGAACCGCGTCGACGCCCGTGGGAACCCCACTTTTCAGGACATGGTCGTTTTCGCCCGTGGCATCGTCAATACGCGCGCCCAGATCACGATGAGGGGCATCGATCCCTACTGGGAGAAGTCGGACTTCTACCCATGCGTCGGCGCGCAGAATGCTCCTTTGTGCTTCCCGGGCGACAGCGACTCGACCGGCGATATGCCCGCAAGTATCCACAGCACCGACCGCATATTCCTGTCTCCCAACGGAAGAGACGAGCATCCGCCCCATCCGAACTGCACCAGCGCGCAATACACGTGGGACGGAAGCGCGACCGGCGCCGATTTCGCCGAACAAGGCTTGCCGCCCGCGCCGCCGTGCCCGGCGTACCCGAATAGCCCGCCGACGTCCCTGTTCACGGACGCGGATGCAGATCGTCTCGCTCGGGATCCTCGTCTGACAGAAGAGGACCACCTCTTCTTCAAGCAGATCGCGCAGCAAGCGGGCCTCTATTGTGATGACTATCGCCCCTCCGCCCCGAACGCGTGCACGAAGGCAGGGATAACGCCGTTCAACGTCATGGGCGAGATCAACAACAACGAGGTTGCCGGGCTCGGCAATTACTTCGTGGTCTACATCGAGTTCCCCGACGGGACCGATCCCCAGGCGAACATGCTGAATTGGAACGTGACGACGCCGGCTCCGAGCAACACGTGCAACACGACCGCCGCGACGAACATGTCGGTTCTGGTCATCGTCCGAAACGGTGGGTTCGAGCCGAGCCAGGATTTCCTCGGCGCGGTATTCGCGGAGGATGGACGGTTCGAGATCGGTGGCGGCCGCCGCGTGGAGGGGACCGTGGCGGCTCAGTTCATCCGGACCCGGGGGCAGCCGACGGTATGCAACAGCCCCCGGTGGGTCGAATCCATGCCCGGGGTGTTCCTCCAGGTGACGCCTCTGCAGTGGAGCGAGGTCGACCGCTAGCACCGCGCAAACCCGACATTTCGCCTCGGTGTCGCTCTCGACGCCCCTGGGGAATGACACGCCCGTAGTTCTAAAGAGTCAACTCCTGTGGCCGATGTTAAAGCTTGACAAGTTTTGTCGCAGTTTGTTGCAATGGGGTGCTCACTGTAGGCGTGCAGTATCGTGCGCGCGTTTCTTATCCGGGGCCGGGTCCGAAAGTAGGGGTGCGTGGAAGGTCGAGAGTTCGGAGAACCGCTCCTCACGGTTGGTGAAGTCGCTCAATTGATGCGGGTCTCGAACATGACCGTCTATCGCCTGATCAAGTCCGGGCAGCTGAGCGCGATCCGCGTCGGCAAGAACTACCGCATCCGCAGATCCGACATCGAGAGGTATCTGACCGACCGCGCCGTGAACGTCCCGATGGAGCCCAGCTGACATGGCATTCGGTTTGGGAAGCCGCGGCGCGATCGGGCTCGACATCGGTGCGAGCGCGATCCGCGTCGCGCAGCTCACCGGCACTCGCGACAAACCGGCGTTGTCGAGCTTCGGCCAGATCGCCCTTCCGCAGGGCGCCGTCGTCGATGGCGAGATCCGCGATGCCGGCGCGGTTTCTGAAGCCGTCGCCCAATTGTGGAAGCGGACGAAGCTGCGTGCCAAACACGCGGTCATCGGCATCGCGAACCAGCGCGTCGTGGTGCGGCAGGTCGATCTCCCTTTCCTCGAAGAGAAAGAGTTCCGGACCGCGCTGCCGTTCCAGGCTGCGGACTACATCCCGATGCCGGTCGAAGAAGCGCAGTTGGACTTCATCGTGCTTAACGACTACATGACCGACAGCCAGGAGCACATGATGCGAGTGCTACTGGTAGCGGCCGCTACCGAGATGGTCGAGAGTTTCGTCGACACCGTGACCGCGGCCGGGATCCAACCGATGGGCATCGACCTCGCTCCTTTCGCGGTCGCGCGAGCGGTGAGCCCGGTAGCCCGCGGTGAATCGGGCGTAGGCGGATCGGAGGCGATCGTCGATGTCGGAGCAGGCATCACGAACATCGTCGTGCATCACAACGGTGAACCGCGTTTCGTCCGGATCCTTCTCGTCGGTGGTGACGACGCCACGACCTCGATCGCGGAGCTACAAGACGTCTCTTTCGAAGAAGCCGAGGCGCTCAAGTTCGATCTCGCGAGCGGCGTCGGTTCCGACGACGTGAAGCGCATCCTTCGCGGCCAGGTCGACGAACTGGTTGAAGAGATCAGGGGATCGCTCGACTATTACTTGTCACAGGAGGAGAGCGAGCCGATCGTGTCGATCATCCTGACCGGGGGAGGCTCGCTGACCGCGGGACTGGATACCCGCATGGAGGAGACGTTCCGGACGCCGATCATCCGCGCCGCGCCGTTGTCTGAGGTCAACGCGTCGAAGTCCGGCCTCACCGAGGAACAGGTGCTCCAGGTGCAACCGGTATCTGCGGCCGCGATCGGTCTCGCACTGGGAGCGTTGGACAAATGATGCGCCGCATCGATCTTCTTCCGCCGTCGTATCTGCAGCGGCGGCGGGAGCGGAGCAGTCTCGTCATCGTCGCGGTTGCCGCCGCGCTCGTCGTGTTGCTGTTGATCGGATGGTGGTTCTTCCTCGGGCTCCGCGTGAACGACGCTGAGGAGGAGCTGCGGCGCGCGCAGGACGCGAACGCCGAGCTCGACCGCCAGATCCAAGACCTGCAGCGTTTCGTGTTGCTCGAGAACGAAGTCAACGCGAAGCGCACGTCGCTTCAGACGGTCATGACCGGCGACATCGATTGGCCCGGCATCCTCGCGGAGATCGCGATGGTCATCCCCGGGGAGGTCTGGCTCACGAACCTCACCGCGTCGGCGGGGACCACAGAGGGCGCGACCGCCGTTCCAACCGAAACTTCGCCGATCCCGCTTTCGGATCTCGAGCCGTTCGGACGCATCCAGTTCCAGGGCCAGTCGCTCTCTATGGCAGGCGTCGCGAAATGGATGCTGCGTCTCGAAGGCGTCGATTCGTTCTTCGCGACGTACCTGCAGAACGCGACCGCGGGACAAGCCGAAGGAGGTGGCGGCGAGGTCGTCAGCTTCGGCACGACGATCGAGTTGACCGACGAGGCCGCCAGTCGCCGATTCCAGCAGAGGTTGGCCGAATGAACCAGCGCGCGCGCCTCATACTGGCGATCGTCGGCGCAGTGCTCCTGTGCCTGGCCATCTATTTCCTGCTGGTGCGTAGCCGGCAAGGTGAGCTGAACGAGCTCAATGACAACATCGCAGCCGAAGAGAGCCGGACCGCGCAGCTTCAGGTCGAGCTCGAGCGTCTACGGGATCTCCAGCGGAGGGCTCCCGAGCTGCAGGCCGAGCTGGACCGGTTCCGCGATCTGGTTCCGCCCGAGGATCAGATCCCGAACCTGATCTTCTCGATCGACGAAGCGGCGAAGGAGGCCGGGATCGACTTCGTCGACATCACGCCGGAGTTGCCGAAGCCTCCCCCGGAGGGCGCACCACTGGCCGAGGTCCGGATGACTATCGGCGCCGACGGTGGATACTTTGCCATTCAGGACTTCATGCGGCGGCTCTACGGACTGGATCGAGCGCTGCGGATCGACAACCTGACGATGGCCGGCACCGAAGACCAAGAAGGCGGGGGAACCACGATCACGCTCACACTGACGGCCCGGGTCTTCTACGAGGTTCCGGGTGCTACGGGTGCCGCGACAGGCGCTCCCCCGAACACGACGGCGCCCGCTCCGGGCACGACCCCCGCCCCGGCGCCCACGCCGTAAGGAGAAGAACATGGCCACGCCTCCAGAGAACGTAGACACCACGCCGGTCGCCGCCGATGCCGGTGCCAGCGGGCGCGGCGGGCAAGACATCACCCCTCAGCAGCTCGCGATCGTCGCCGGTGTCGTGCTCGTCATCCTGCTGGGACTCGTGTACTTCTTCTTCCTGCGCGGCGGCGACGAGGAGGAGCTCGCGACGCCCCCGGTCGCTGAAGGGCTTCCGGCTCCCGAAGAGACCGCTCCCCCCGAAGAAGACGACGCTGACGGCGACGATGGCGGAGAGGTCGAGACATTCGAGGTGTTCGCGCCGCGCGATCCGTTCGAGCCGTTGATCTCCGCGGGCGGCGCCGGTGCGGCGCCGGGCACAGGTGGCGACGCGGGCGCTGGCGCCGGGGATGGAGATGGCGATGGAGGCATCGACGGAGACGGCGACGGTACGGCTCCGGGGGAGGGTCCCGCGGCGACGAACGGCCAGGACATCGGCACTCACCGCGTCCGGGTCGTCGACGTCTACGAAGAGAACGGCCGTGATCGCGCGCAGGTCCAGGTCGACGGAACCGTTTATACGGTCGATGAAGGCGAGAACTTCGCGGAGAACTTCCGCCTCGTCTCCGCCTCCGGCCGGTGCGCGACGATCCTGTTCGGAGACGACGAGTTCACCCTCTGCGAGGGAGAAGAGATCCTCAAATAGTGTGCGCCCTCGTGCGCGCCCCGATCGGAGCGATCGATGGGACGCCTTAGGTATCTCACGGCCGGGGAATCGCATGGTCGCGCTCTGGTCGCGATCCTGGAAGGCCTGCCGGCCGGGGTCCCGATCTCGCTGAAGGCCGTTGCCGACGAACTCGCGCGTCGGCGTCACGGCTACGGGCGTGGTCCGCGCATGAAGATCGAGCAGGATGCCCTCGACATCGTCGCGGGCGTTCGAGGCGGAGTCACGCTCGGGAGCCCTCTCGGGATCGTGATCTCGAACTCGGAGTGGGAGAAGTGGGCTCATGTGATGCCGGTCGAGGGAGCAGCGGGAGGCCGCGACCTCACCAAGCCGCGCCCCGGCCACGCCGATCTTCCCGGGATGCTGAAGTACGACTTCGATGATGCGAGGAATGTTCTCGAGCGAGCGAGCGCGCGAGAGACCGCGGCGCGCGTCGCGATAGCGGCTGCTGCGAAAGCGCTCCTCGGTCAGATCGGCATCACGATCGTCTCGCACGTCGTGCGCATCGGTTCGGCAGCAGTTGAAGAAGGCGCAGCGCCGCCCGGTCCCGCAGACCTCGACGCGATCGATGCATCTCCGGTTAGGTGCTTCTACGACGACACAACGCGGAGGATGGTCGCCGAGATCGATGCGGCCGCGGCCGAAGGGGACTCGCTCGGAGGGATAGTCGAGGTTCTAGCGTTCGGGGTCATGCCCGGACTCGGCTCACACGTGCACTGGGATCGAAAGATCGATGGCCGCCTTGCCCACGAACTGATGGCCGTGCCGGCGATAAAGGCAGTAGAGATCGGCGACGGCTTCGCGAGCGCGTCGCGGCGCGGAACTCAGGCGCACGACGAGATCGAACCCGATCTCTCGCGCGCTACCGACCGGGCAGGGGGGACCGAGGGCGGGATGACCATCGGCGGCACCGTTCGCGTTCGCGCCGCGATGAAACCGTTGTCGACGTTGAAGAGGCGCCTGCGCACGGTGGATCTCAGCTCGGGTGAGCCTGCAGATGCATTCCAGGAACGAACCGACGTATGTGCCGTGCCGGCAGCCGCCGTTGTGTGCGAAGCCGTCGTCGCGTTGGTGCTTGCCGATGCCGTGTTGGAGTCGTTCGGCGGCGACACGATCGACGATCTGCGCGCCGCGGTCGAGAGGTACAAGGAGCGCGTTGCCGGGCGGGGCAGGAGACCGTCGGCAGGCTCGTGATCGCGCTCGTCGGGTTCATGGGCGCGGGAAAGACGACCGTCGGCCGGATCCTCGCCGCCAAGCTGGGTCTCCCGTTCTGCGACACGGATGCGGTCGTCGCCGCGCGAACCGGGATGGAGATACGCGACATCTTCCGCGCCCGAGGGGAATCCGGCTTCCGAGAGCTCGAACGGGAGGTTGCCGCGGAGGTTCTCGGCCGGGGCGAAGGTGTGGTGGCGCTCGGTGGCGGTGCGGTCGGAGATCCCGCGATCGTCACGCACCTTCACGAAGCCGAGGTCGTGTACCTCGACGTCGGCTATGACGAGGCGATGAGGCGCGTAGGCGCCGATAAGGGGCGTCCCATGCTCGCCGACGACCCGCGGGCCTTGTTCGACCAACGAACCGGCACCTACCGCAACCTTGCCGATGTGACGGTCGACGCGAACGACCGAGACCCCGATGAGATCGCGAGCGAACTCGCGCTGCGATTCGGAGGCCGCGGCACCAACGGTGTCGACAGGATCCGCGTTCGGCTCGGCGACAGGAGTTACGACGTCGTCGTCGGTGTAGGTGTCGTGGCTCGACTGAACGAGTTCCTGCCCGAGCTGCCGAACGCCGAAAAGGCGTTCGTCGTGACGCATCCGAATCTGCGGCCGTATGCATCCGAGATGCTGGATCAGTTGACGACGCGAGGCCTCGACGCGCGGGTTGTCGTCGTTCCCGATGGTGAACGGTGCAAATCGCTCGACGTCGTGACGGACCTTTACGACGAGCTCGCGCAGAATCAGGCACATCGTCACGATCTCATCGTCACGTTCGGCGGAGGAGCGGTTGGGGACTGCGCTGGGTACGTCGCGTCGACCTACGCCCGCGGTATGCCGCTGGTGCACGTCCCGACGACGTTGCTCGCGCAAGTGGACGCGTCGATCGGAGGGAAGACCGCGGTCAACCTCACGGCCGGGAAGAACCTCGTTGGGACCATCTATCAACCCTCCGTCGTCGTTTGCGATGTCACGTATCTCGCTACGTGTCCCCGCGACGAGCTGAGAGCGGGAGTCGCCGAGGTGATCAAGTACGGATTCATCAGCGATCCCAGTCTGCTTCGTAGCTTGATCCGCGACATCGACGCGCTTCTTGCGGCCGACGCGAAGGTGACCGCGGCGGTCGTTGCGCGCTGCGCCGCGATCAAGGCGGAGATCGTGTCCCTCGACGAGCGCGAGACCGGACCTCGGGCTTATCTGAACTACGGGCATACGTTCGCGCACGCACTAGAGAAGCTGCACGCGTTCGCCGGTCTCCGCCACGGCGAAGCAGTCGCCATCGGTATGATGGCCGCCGCTTATCTGGCTCACGAACTTGGCCGGATCGACGACGGGGTCGTCGATCTCCATCGCGAGGCGCTCTCGGCCGCAGGTCTTCCGATGACGGCGCTCGTCGAGCTGCCCGAGTTGGAAGAGGCGTGGCAGCTCGATAAGAAGTACAAGAAAGGTGTGCGCTTCGTGCTCCTGTCCGCGCTCGGTCGTCCCGAGGCGGGCGTGGAAGCGCCGAGACAGGCGTTGCTGCGGACGCTAGAGAGATTGAGGAGCGAACCATGAAGGTTCTCGTGATCCACGGCCCCAACCTGAACCTGCTCGGCTCTCGGGAGTTGTCCGTGTACGGAACGGCGACGCTGGCGGACATCGACGAAGACATCCGATCTGCGGCCGATGAGCTGGGGATCGAGGTCACGTTTCATCAGACGGCGCGCGAGGGCGAGATCATCGAGCTACTTCACGCAGCCATCGAGAGCGTAGATGGCGCGATCCTGAACCCGGCCGCGTATTCGCATACGTCGCGAGCCATCGCCGACGCGATCCGCGCGGTGCCGTACCCGGTCATCGAGGTCCACCTCTCCAACATCCACGCGCGCGAACCGTGGCGGGCGCGCTCGGTCACCGCCGAGGCGGCGACCGGGATCGTCGCGGGGCTCGGAGCCGGTTCGTACGTCGCGGCTCTCCACGCGATGAGGAGGATGATGTCGTGATGGACCACCTCGGCCGCCTCGAGAAGCTACGAGCGAAGCTCGACGACGCCGGCGTCGACTCTCTCCTCGTAACGAACCTGACGAATGTGCGCTATCTGACCGGATTCTCGGGGACGAATGGGCAGGTCCTGGTCACGACGTCGGACGCGGTGTTCCTCACGGACCCGCGCTACGAGGCGCGCGCCGGCGATCTCGTTAGCGGCGCCGATGTCGCGATCTACCCGACGCGTCTGGTCGATGCCCTCAAGCCTCGGCTCGACGCCGCGACGGGGCGTCGCGTCGGCGTCGAATCTGCCACCATGACCCTGGCACAACGTGACGACCTCGCGGACCGATTACCCGGTGTCGAGCTGGTGCCGGTCGAGGGACTCGTCGAGGATCTCCGCCGTACGAAGGAGCCCGGCGAGATCGACGCCATCCGTGCCGCGGTAGAGATTGCCGACGATGCCTACACGTGGGTCATCGACCGGCTGGTTCCCGGCGCGACCGAACGTGAGGTCGCGCTCGACCTCGAGGTTCGGATGCGGCTTGCGGGAGCCGACAACGTCTCCTTCGATCCGATCGTGGGCTCGGGGCCTCTGTCGGCTCACATCCATCACACACCTTCGGACAGAGCCTTCGACAAGGGCGACCTGGTTCTCCTGGACTTCGGATGCCGCGTCGACGGTTACTGCTCCGACATGACGCGGACCGTAGTGCTCGGTCCGGCCAGTGACGAGCAGCGGGAGACGTACGAAACGGTTCTTCGCGCGCAACTCGCGGGGATCGCAGCGGTCAGCGCGGGTACGCCGCCACCCGATGTCGACGCGGCCGCGCGTGCGGTGATCGACGCCGCCGGCCGCGGCGCCGGATTCCCACACGGGCTCGGCCACGGCGTCGGCCTCGATATCCACGAGACGCCGGCCATGAGGTTGACGACCGATCCTTTGGTCGCGGCCGAAGTCATCACGATCGAGCCCGGCATCTACAACGTCGGCGATGGAGGCGTGCGGATCGAAGACATGGTCGTGGTGGCCGACTCGGGGTGCGATGTCTTGACGGGGTCGCCGAAGGACACATTGCTGGAACTGTGAGGAGGGTTCTACACACGTGATCTCCACGAACGACATGCGTCCCGGCCAAACGCTGGACATCGACGGCACGCTCTTCACGATAGTCAACTACCAGCATGTGAAGCCCGGCAAAGGCCAGGCCTTCGTCAAGACGAAGCTCAAGAACGTCAAGTCCGGCGCGGTTGTCGACAAGACGTTTCGTGCAGACGAAAAGGTCAACCTCGCCGTATTGGACAAGCGCGAGATGCAGTACCTGTACGGCGATGACGCCGGTCTTGTATTCATGGACAACGAGACCTACGAACAGATCCACATCGATCCCGAGATGCTCGGTGATGGGGTGAAGTTCCTGAAGGACGGCACCATCTGTCTCGTACCGATGTATGACGGGACCCCGGTAGGGGCGGAGATGCCCCTGAACGTCGAACTCGAGATCGTCGACACCGAACCCGGCATGAAGGGGGATCGTGTCTCGGGCGCCTTGAAGCCCGCGACCGTGGAAACGAACGCCGTCGTCCAAGTGCCGCTGTTCCTCGACAAGGGAGATCGCATCAAGGTCGACACGCGCACCGGTGAATACCTGTCGCGGGCGTGACCGCGGCCCGCGCGAAGCCGATGCAGGTACGAACGGCAGCAAGAAGGCTCGCGCTCGACGTCCTCTACGAAGCAGAGATCAGGGGTTCGCTTCCACTCGAGGCGTTCGAATTGAGAAGCAGCTACGGCTGGGTGGTGCCGACCGCTTCCGACGAGCGTGCCGAGGCGGTCGCCGATCCTGATGTCGATCCGCCGCCCGAGGACGTGATCGCTTACGGGCGGCATCTCGTGGCCGGCGTACAGGACCACCAGGCGGATATCGACGAGCTGATCGCGACGCATGCCGATCGATGGACGATCGAACGGATGCCCGTCATCGACCGTAACGTCGTACGCATCGCGGTGTTCGAGCTTCTGTGGGCCGACGACGTGCCGGTTCCGGTCGCGATCAACGAGGCCGTCGAGCTCGCCAAAGCTTTGTCGACGGATGACTCCGGGCGCTTCGTGAACGGCCTCCTCGGCCGCATCGCGGAGATAGCCGTCGACCGCGAAGAACGATGACCGACATACATTGAAGAGCGCCCCGGCGCGGTATAGGGTGGCCCGAAACGTCCTTTAAATCGGCCCCGTGAGGCCGGAAAGGGGTGTCACCTTGAGCCTGCACGCGTACGCTTCCCCGCCCTGGGGAGGCGTTTTTTGATGCCCGAAGCCTCGGCCGCGACTCCGGGAGGGCGGGCCGCCGGAGCGTTCGCAGTGAAGTCGCGGGTGATGGAGCCGGAAGATGTCCGGCGGGCGCTGTCACGTATCGCGCACGAGATCGTCGAGAAGAACCGCGGGACCGACGACCTCGTTCTCGTCGGGATCCGCACGAGAGGAGCTCCCCTCGCGGACCGGATCGCGTCCGCGATCGCATCGTTCGAAGGCGCCGATCTTCCTTCGGGCGCGCTCGACGTGACTCTCTATCGCGACGATGTCGCTTTGAAGGGCCCGCGAGGGCTCGAGGCGACGACCGTGCCGGCAGACCTCGACGGACGAGTGGTCGTGCTGGTCGATGACGTTCTCTATACCGGTCGCACGATCCGAGCGGCGTTCGATGCGCTGCTGGACCTCGGCCGGCCGCGCGCGATCAGGCTCGCGGTCCTCGTCGACCGCGGCCACCGCGAGCTACCGATCCGCGCCGACTTCGTCGGCAAGAACCTCCCGACGTCGTCTCACGAGGTCGTAAAGGTTCACGTCGAAGAGATCGACGGCGAGGACGCGGTCCTGATCGGAGAGTCCGCCGGTGCATAAACACCTCTTGTCGATGGATCAACTGTCCGCCGAGGACATCACGACGATCCTGGACACTGCCGGGTCTCTGCGGCAGGTGACGTCTCGCCCGATCAAGAAGCTTCCGACGCTGCGAGGCCGCACGGTCTGCAACCTCTTCTACGAGGCATCGACCCGAACGAGGATCTCGTTCGAGCTCGCCGCGAAGCGCTTGTCTGCCGACGTCATCAACTTCTCTGCCGACTCGAAGTCTTCGGTCGCAAAGGGAGAGGGCTTCAAGGACACCGCATGGACGCTCGAAGCGATGGGCGTGGACGCGATCGTCGTCCGGCACGGGTCGTCGGGAGCGCCGCATCAACTATCGAAGTGGGTGCAGGCGAGCGTGATCAACGCGGGCGACGGTTCGCACGAACATCCGACGCAGGCATTGCTCGATCTGTACTCGATCCGCGAGCACTTCAAGGACTTCGAGAATCTGAAGGTCGCCATCGTCGGCGACATCATCTCGTCTCGCGTTGCGCGCTCCAACGTGAAGGGTCTGGTCACGATGGGAGCACGAGTGACGCTGGTGGGCCCGCCGACACTGGTACCTCCCGAGGCGGCGGCATGGGGTGTCGAAGTGACGACCGACCTCGACGCGGTATTGCCCGAGGTCGACATCTGCTATCTGCTCCGGGTTCAGAAAGAACGCCAATCCGAGCAGCTGTTCCCGACCGACCGCGAGTATGCAGCGCTGTGGGGCCTGGACGCGAAGCGGCTCGCGAAGATGCATCCCGAGTCGGTGGTCATGCACCCGGGGCCGATGAACCGCGGAGTCGAGATCTCCGCCGAAGTATCCGAGTCGCCGCGGTCGCTGATCCTGGACCAGGTTGCGAACGGGCTCGCGGTCAGGATGAGCCTTCTGTACCTGATGCTCGGCGGCCGCGAGGTGGAAGGCTCGGTCGCGGACGCGGAGGTCCCCGCATGAGCACCTACCTGATCACCGGAGGCACGGTCGTCGATCCGTCGACCGATCCCGACGGTGGGGGCCGGCGCGCCGACGTGCTGATCGAGAACGGAGAGGTGCTAGCGATCGATACATCGATCGCTAAAGATGACGTCGAGGCGATCGATGCAACCGGGCTCGTCGTCGCTCCGGGGCTGGTCGACCTCCACACGCACGTGCGGGAGCCGGGCCGCGAGGACGAAGAGACGATCCTTACCGCGTCGGCCGCGGCCGCGGCAGGCGGATACACCGCGATCTGCACGATGCCGAACACCGATCCCGTCGCGGATTCCGCCGCGATAGTCGAGAAGGTGTGGGCGTTGGGCCGCGAGGCGGGTCTCGTGGAGGTGCTACCTGCCGGTGCGCTCAGCAAGGATCTGGCCGGAGAGAAGATGGCCGATATCGGGGAGATGGCGATGTCGGCGGCGCGCGTGCGGCTCTTCACCGACGACGGCCGCGGTGTACAGGATGCGCTGTTCGCACGACGCGCGATGGAATACCTGCGAGGGTTCGGTGCGGTCTACGCCGAACACTGCGAGATCGAAGCGCTCGCTCGCGGCGGGCACATGCACGAAGGAGCACGGTCGCTGGCGTTGGGGTTGCGCGGTATCCCCGCGGCGGCCGAGGAGCTGATGGCGGCGCGCGACATCGCTCTCGCTCGTCTCACCGGCTGCCGGCTGCATCTCCTTCACATCTCGACCGCAGGAACCGTCGAGCTCGTACGGCGCGCGAAGGCGGAAGGTCTTCCGGTTACCGCCGAGGCCACTCCGCATCACTTCACCCTCACCGACGCCGCGCTCGAGGATTACGACCCCATGGCGAAGGTCAACCCGCCACTGAGAGAGGAATCGGATCGCGCGGCCGTCGTCGCCGGCCTTGCGGACGGAACCATCGATGCGATCGCGACGGATCACGCGCCCCATTCGCGGGAAGAGAAGGACCAGGAGCTGTCGTACGCACCTCCGGGTCTCGTCGGCCTCGAAACCGCGCTCGCTCTGACGATCTCGGAGCTCGTCGAACCGGGGCATCTGTCGCTGACTCAAGCACTAGAGCGTTTGTCGACCGCGCCCGCCCGCGTGCTCGGACTCGAAGACCACGGCCGCATCCAACCGGGGCGGCCCGCGAACATCGTCGTCTTCGACCCCGGCGCCGCGTGGACGATCGATGCAACGAGGTTCAACTCGATGTCGCGCAACACTCCTTTCGAAGGACGCACGGTCACCGGCCGGGTGGCACACACGTTCTTCAACGGGCGCCACACGGTGGTCGACGGCGTCGTGCGTGTGGGGGCCGCGGTTTGAATCCCGCGTTGCTCGCCCTAGAGGACGGAACCGTTTTCAGCGGCGTGGCCTTCGGCGCACGCGGCACGGTGACCGGCGAGGCATGTTTCAACACCGGGCTCACGGGCTACCAGGAGGTCCTGACCGATCCGAGCTACCACGGGCAGATCGTCGCGATGACGGCCCCGCAGATAGGTAACACCGGGACGAATAACGACGACGATCAGTCGCGGCGGCCGTGGGTGGCGGGCTTCGTGCTGCGCGACGCGTCGAGGTTGTCGTCATCGTGGCGGGCCGAGGCGACCCTGGACGCGTACCTGGCGCGGCACGGGGTCGTCGGCATCACCGAGGTCGATACCCGGCGACTCACCAGGCACCTCCGAACCGCCGGCGCCATGCGCAGCGCGCTGTCCACCGAGATCCTCGACCCGGACGACTTGGTCGACGTCGCCCGTAACTCTCCGAGCCTCGTGGGGCGTGATCTCGCGATCGAAGTGAGCACGGCGGAGCAGTACGCGTGGGGTCCGGAGCAGCTGGCACAGCGCGCGCAGAGTGGTTTTGCCGCCGGTGCCGAGAGCGCGCCCGCGACGAGGGAACTGATGACGGCGGTGGACGGTGCGAGGTATCGCATCGCGGCCTACGACTTCGGTATCAAGCGCAACATCCTCGACCTGCTGGTCGCGTCGGGCTTCGACGTCAACGTCGTTCCCGCGACCACTCCCGCGGGCGACGTCCTCGGTATCTACGACGGCGTGTTCCTGTCGAATGGTCCGGGGGATCCCGACGCCGTGACCTACGCGGTCCGGGCCGTGGGCGAGATGCTCGGCAACATCCCGATCTTCGGCATCTGCCTCGGCCATCAGATCCTGGGTCTCGCCCTCGGCGCCGACACCTACAAGCTGCCGTTCGGTCACCGAGGCAGCAATCATCCCGTGGCGCGCGTCGATCACGATTACGTCGAGATCACGTGTCAGAACCATGGCTTCGCGGTCGAGCCGGCATCCATCGAACGCACCGAGGCGCGACTCACGCATGTCAATCTCAACGACGAGACGGTCGAAGGCCTCGCGGTCGACGGGGTGGCCTTCAGCGTGCAGTACCACCCGGAATCGGGTCCCGGCCCCCACGATTCCCGCTACCTCTTCGAACAGTTCCGGCGGTTGATCCACGAGTTCGAACCGCGCGAGATAAGGAGGGACGTTTCACTAGCAACAACAACGTGAGAACGAGGAGGAAAAGAAGATGGCGAGAGGAGATCGGCGGCGCGGCCGCTGGAAGAAAGACCGGCAGAGGAAGAAGAGAGAGCGAGATCGTCGTAAGGCCGAGGCGAAGGGGGCCTCTCGCAAGTGAAGGTCGTCTCACTCGAGCACGTCAGTATCACGAGCCCTGAGGACTTGGAAGAAGAGGTCGTGTCCTGGTACCGGGACTGCCTCGAGCTGCAAGAGATGGAAAAGCCGGAGGGGACGCGCGCTAAAGGGGCGTGGTTCCGGATCGGCGACCAGCAGCTACACGTGACTATCGACGAGCACAACCCTCCGAAGGTCTCTCACGTCGGCCTGATCGTCGACGATTTCGGCGAGATCGTCGAACGGTTGCGTGGATCCGGATGCCACATCGAGCAGGCGGCACCGACTCCCGGCCGTCGCCGCTTCTATACGAGAGACCCGGCCGGGAACCGGATCGAGATCATCAGTCTCGACGAGCCCGTTCGCATCGTGGCCTCCGAGCAGGGCGACACCGTCGGCGTGAAAGCCGAAGAGAGCTAGTGGCCGGCTGATGCCCAAGAGAGAAGACCTAAAGAAGATCCTCGTCATCGGGTCCGGGCCGATCGTGATCGGCCAGGCGTGCGAGTTCGACTACTCCGGTGTGCAAGCGTGCAAGGTGCTGAGGGCGGAGGGCTACGAGGTCGTCCTCGTCAACTCGAACCCGGCGACGATCATGACGGACCCCGAGTTCGCCGACGCCACCTATATCGAACCGATAACGCCGGAGTTCGTCGCTCGGATCATCGAACGAGAGCGACCCGATGCCTGTCTCCCGACGCTCGGCGGACAGACCGGTCTGAACGTTGCGATGTCCCTGGCGACGTCGGGGGTGTTGGAGAGTTACGACGTCGAGCTCATCGGCGCGAAGCCCGAGGCGATCCGTCGTGCCGAGGACAGGAAGCTCTTCAAAGAGGTGATGAGCAACGCAGGTCTCGATCTGCCACGCTCCACGTTCGCGTACTCCGTCGACGAAACCGCAGCCGCGGCGACAGAGATCGGTTACCCGGTCGTCATCCGCGCGTCGTACGTCCTCGGCGGTGGCGGCTCTGGTGTCGTTCACAACGAAGACGAGCTGCGCAGCATCGCGGGCGAGGGCTTGCGACTCTCGACGATCGGCGAGGTCCTCGTAGAGGAAGCGATCGAGGGATGGAAGGAATACGAGCTCGAGGTGATGCGCGATCACCACGACAACGTCGTGATCGTGTGCTCTATCGAGAACCTCGACCCGATGGGGGTCCATACCGGCGACTCGATAACGGTCGCGCCGGCGATGACCTTGACCGACGTGGAGTACCAAGCGATGCGCGACGACGCGGCGCGCATCATGCGTGCGATCGGAGTCGAGACCGGGGGATCCAACGTTCAGTTCGCGGTCAACCCGCGGGACGGGCGGCGGGTCGTTATCGAGATGAATCCGCGCGTGTCTCGTTCGAGCGCACTCGCATCGAAAGCGACGGGTTTCCCGATCGCCAAGATCGCGGCGAAGCTCGCGGTCGGTTACACCCTCGACGAGATCCCGAACGACATCACGAAGAAGACGCCGGCTTCGTTCGAGCCGTCGATCGATTACGTCGTCGTGAAGATCCCGCGCTGGACGTTCGAGAAGTTCCCCGGGGCAGAGCGGCGTCTCGGGACGAAGATGAAGTCGGTCGGGGAAGTGATGGCTATCGGACGCACCTTCGTCGAGGCCCTTCAGAAAGGATTCCGCTCGCTCGAACAAGACGTTCACGGTCTCGGCGGTGACGTGGCCGAGATCGACCTTGGAGAGGCGCGCGAGCGTCTGCGGGCGCCGACCGAGGACAGGTTGCGCGTTCTCGAACAAGCGCTGTTCCAGGGACTGCCCGTGGACGAGGCATGTGCTCTCACGACGTTCGATCCGTGGTTCGTCGATCAGGTCGACCGCCTCGCCGGCTTCCGCAAGGAGATGACCGGTATGCGACTCGAGAACGTCGATGCCGCCCTCCTTCGGCGCGCGAAGCGGATGGGCTATTCCGATCACCAGCTCGCGACGATGCTCGCGGCCACCGAGGAGGAGATCCGCGCTCGGAGGATCGAGCTGGGGATCGTTCCCGTCTACAAGACCGTCGACACGTGCGCGGCGGAGTTCGCCGCGGACACGCCGTATCACTACTCCTGCTACGACGAAGAAGACGAAGTGCGCGACACCGACAGGCGCAAGGTCCTGATCCTCGGATCCGGTCCCAACCGGATCGGGCAGGGCATCGAATTCGACTACTGCTGTGTTCACGCGGCGTTCGCGCTCAAGGACGCGGGGTTCGAGACGATCATGCTCAACTGCAACCCCGAGACGGTGTCTACGGACTACGACACCTCCGATCGGCTCTACTTCGAGCCACTGGTGTTCGAGGATGTGATGAACGTCGTCGAGAGGGAACAGCCGGAAGGCGTCATCGTCCAACTCGGCGGGCAGACGCCATTGAAGCTGGCCGGGCGCCTCGCGGCCGCCGGCGTTCGCATCTTCGGGACCTCGCCTGATGCGATCGACCGCGCCGAGGACCGCGAGCGGTTCGGGGACCTCCTTGCGGACCTTCGTTTGCCTCATCCCCCGAACGGGATGGCGCGTTCGGTCAGAGAAGCCGATGCGATCGCCGCCGCGATCGGTTATCCGGTTCTGGTTCGGCCCTCCTACGTCTTGGGGGGCCGCGCGATGGAGATCGTCTACGAGGAAACGTCACTCGAGCGCTACATGATGACAGCGGCCGACGTATCTCCCTCGCATCCCGTATTGGTCGACAAGTTCCTCGAAGGAGCGGTGGAGATCGACTGCGACGCGGTCTACGACGGATCGGAGCTCTACATCGGCGGCGTGTTGGAGCACATCGAGGAGGCGGGGATCCACTCGGGTGATTCCGCGTGCGCGCTTCCACCTTTCACGCTGTCGGATCGTCAGATCCGGGAAGTGATCGCACACACCGACGCGCTGGCGCGGGCTCTCGACGTGCGGGGGCTCATCAACATCCAGTTCGCGGTGAAGGATGAACAGGTCTTCGTTCTGGAGGCGAATCCCCGTGCATCACGAACGGTCCCGTTCACCGCGAAGGCCACGGGAGTTGCCCTGGCGAAGGTGGCGGCTCGCGTCATGACGGGTTCGACGCTGGCGGAGCTCCGCTCCGAGGGACTGGTCCCGGACCGAACCGTAGGCCACGAAGGCATCGAGCACGTTGCGGTGAAAGAGGCCGTGATGCCGTTCGAGCGTTTCATAGGAGTCGACACCGTCCTTGGCCCCGAGATGCGCTCGACCGGCGAGGTGATGGGGATCGACAGGAACTTCGGAGCGGCGTTCGCGAAGGCGGAAGCCAGCGCAGGCGTGCGCCTTCCGACGAAGGGGACCGTGTTCCTATCGGTCTCCGACCGGGATAAGCGATCGGTCATCTTCCCGGCCAAGAGACTCAACGACCTCGGCTTCCACCTCACCGCGACGCGCGGTACGGCGCAGCTCCTTCGTCGCATGGGCGTCGAGGTCGAGGAAGTTCCGAAGGTGTCGGCCTCGGAACGGGCCGGCGGCGCCAAGAACGTCGTCGAACGGATCCAAGACGGCGACATCGACCTGATCTTCAACACCCCGTTCGGGCGCGGTGCGCGTTCGGACGGGTATTTCATCAGGACCGCCGCCGTAGACGCGGGTGTACCGTGCGTCACCACGATGGCCGGTATGGCCGCGGCGGTTCAGGCGATCGAGGCCATCATCGAGGAGCGCGTTCAGGTGCATCCCATCCAGGAGTACATCGCGAAGATCTGATGCTTGTATCCAGCGGAGAGGTCCTGTCGCACAAGAAATACGGCGAGCACTATCACTCGCTGACGATCGTCGCGCCCGAGATCGGCGAAACCGTGAAACCCGGGCAGTTCGTGAACATCAGATGTGGCACCAACGGGTCGAACATCCTCAGGCGCCCTTTCTCGGTCTACCGCGTCCACAAGCGCGGAGGATGGGCGTCGACGATCGAAGTCGTCTTCGACATCCGTGGCCCCGGAACCGCGTTCCTGTCGACGTTGCGAGGCCATTCGAACGTCGATCTCATCGGGCCGCTCGGCCGCGGCTTCGCACTGCCCCGGAGGCGAGCGCACTGTCTGTTGATCGGCGGTGGCATCGGAGCGACTCCTCTGTTCTTCCTCGCCGACGAACTACGCAATGAAGGCCACCGGGTCGACACGATCCTCGGCGCACGCACGTCCGGCCTTCTACTCAATGCGATCGAAGCGCGCCGGCTTGCGTCCGTCGCCGTCACGACCACGGAGGACGGCAGCATGGGCGAGCGCGGGCGCGTCACCGACGTGCTCGAGGACATGGTCGAACGCTGCGCGACCGAGGTGATCTACGCGTGTGGACCCCACCCGATGTTGGCCGCGTTGTCGCGATTCTGCATCGAACGGCGGATACCGATCCAGGTCGCCGTCGAAGAGCTCATGGCGTGCGGCTACGGCGTCTGCATGACTTGTGTCATGCCGCTGCGCCGGAAGCCGAAGAAGGACGAGCCCGTCGAGGACTCGGTCGTATATGCACGCTCGTGCACCGAAGGGCCGGTTTTCAACGGGGCACTGGTCGTATGGAACGGCGAGGCCGATGTCGTCGCGCACGACCAAGCCGAGTTGTCGCCGGCGGGCGTCCCGACCAGGATGCACGGGATGCCCGAATCCGACGACGAGTTCCCACCCCCCGGGAACTGATGGTCCGCTGATGGCACTCGAGATCACCCCGCGCACGCCGATCAAGCCTTCAACCGCCGATACGAAAGTCCGCGCCGGCAAGCTCGAACTGCAGAACCCGGTCCTCGTGGCGTCGGGGACGTTCGGTTCGGGACGCGAGGGCAGCGCGTTCCTCGACATCTCGACGCTCGGCGGAATCATCGTGAAGTCGATGACACTGAGTCCCTGGAAGGGCAAGCCGACGCCGCGGATGTGCGAAACCCCGTCCGGGATGCTCAACGCGATCGGCATCCAGAACAAGGGCGTCGATCACTTCATTCAAGAAGACCTACCGTGGCTGCTGAAGAAGAACGCGACGGTCATCGCGTCCATCGCAGGGAACACGGTTGACGAGTTCGTCCGCGTCGCGGACAAGATCAGGACCGGTGGGCGGGGAGTTGCCGCCGTCGAGATCAATATCTCTTGCCCCAACCTCGAAGACCGCAACAACATGTTCGCCCATTCGCCAAAGGCGACTGCAGAGGTCGTCGGGAACGTCAAAGAGGCTCTCAAGCGCACGATGGTCTTTCCGAAGCTGTCGCCGAACGTCACTTCTCTCTCCGAGATCGCCGAGGCGGCGCTGAATGCCGGTGCGGATGGTTTGTCGCTGATCAATACCGTCTTCGGCATGCAGATCGATACCGAGACGCGGCTGCCGAAGCTTGCGGGGACCTACGGAGGCCTGTCGGGACCGGCGGTCCACCCGATAGCGGTACGTGCGGTTCACGAGGTGCACCGCGCCTTCCCAGACGTGCCGTTGATCGGTCAGGGCGGTGTTACGACGGCCGAAGACGCACTCCAACTGATACTCGCCGGCGCAACCGCTGTTGCCGTCGGGACCGCTAATTTCGTCGATCCGCTGACTCCGATGAAAGTTAAGGAGGGCATCGCGTTATATATGGATCGTCATGGCGTGACGGACCTCGCCGATCTCATCGGCGCCGTCAAGGTCGACGAGTGAATCCGCTGTGCGTCGCGCTCGACGCGCGCGAGCCGCGACTCAACGTGCAGCTCGCGCGGGCGGCCGCGGCCCACGTCGGCTACGTGAAGATCGGCCTCACCGCGTTCACGAGCGGGGGCAGGTCTCTGGCCGAAGAATTAGGCGGGATCCGGCCGCTCTTCGTGGATCTCAAGCTCCACGACATCCCGGCACAGGTGGAATCTGCGATCGAGAACATCTCCGCGATGGGCGCATCGCTGACCACCGTCCACGCCGGGGGCGGCGCGGACATGGTGAAGGCAGCGGTCGCGGGAGCGGCCGACGACATGAAGGTCATCGCGGTGACGGTGTTGACGAGTCTCGACGACGGCGCACTCGAGACGGTCGGGATGCGCGGTCCGGCTTCCGATGCGGTTGTTCGCCTCGCGGACATGGCGCTCGGTGCCGGCGCCGACGGACTCGTGTGCTCGCCCCTCGAGGTGGCCGCGGTCCGGGAGCATTTCGGCGACGAGCCTTTCCTCGTGGTGCCCGGGATCCGTCCCGAGGATCGCGGCGACGACCAGAGACGGACGCTCGGCCCCCGCGACGCGCTCGATGCCGGCGCTAGCTTGTTGGTAATAGGCCGTCCCATAACCAAGGCCGAAGACCCCGCTAGGGCGGCACGTTCGATCTACGAAAGTCTCACTTGAATCCGAACGAGATCCTCGAGGTCATGGAGCGGCGGGGCGCGGTGATGCGCGGTCACTTCGTGCTGTCATCGGGACGCCATTCGGATCTGTTCGTACAGAAGTTTCGGGTCCTCGAAGAACCACGTCTCGCGCAGAAGTTCGGCGAGTCGATCGCAGCGCTGTTCCACAACGACTTCGACGTCGTCGCGTCGCCCGCCGTCGGAGCCGTCGTACTCGGGTTCTCTGCTGCGCTCGCCGGCGACGCGAGGTTCATCTTCGCGGAACGCAGCGGAACGGACCTCGCGTTCCGCCGCGGCTTCCACATCGAACCTCACGAGAACGTGCTCGTCGTGGAGGACGTGATCACCACCGGCGGCTCTGCCAAGGAAGTGGTCGAGCTCGTTCGCAAGGCGGGCGGGAACGTCGTGGGAGTCGGCTCGTTGATCGATCGCGGCGATCCTGCAAGACCACTCGATCTGGGCGTCG
>JAHWJK010000050.1:0-2920 GCA_019348445.1 Actinomycetota bacterium
GGCTTGTACCTACGGAACACGCGGGCGATGTCTTTCCGAAGATCGAGCGTGTATTCCACGTAGCCGTCGCGGTAGTCGAGCCACACGACGTCGTTGATGCCGACCACGTCGGCGGCAGCGCGGGACTCCTGCCTCCGAAGGTCCGACAGCTTCTGTCCCATGAGGTCGCGGTCCTGGGTTCCCGTCGAACCATCGGTTGCGATGCACAGCGTGATATCGGCTCCCGCGTCGGCCCATCCGGCGAGTGTCCCGGCGCTCCCGAACTCCATGTCGTCCGGGTGCGCAGTCACGACGAGTGCGCGGAACGGGACCGTCACGAGGTGTGCAGGATCAGTACGTCGGTAGGAGCGTGGTGCGAGATCCGATTCGGCACGTTGCCGAGCATGAAACGCTTCGTGCCCGTCATCCCGACGCTTCCGACGGCGATGAGATCGACGCTCTCGCTCTCGGCTACCGAAAGGAGCGTCTCGGCGGCGTGTCCTTCGAGCGCGCGGAGATCGGCTTCCACGCCCTCTTCTGCGGCGACCTGACCCGCCCTGTCGAGGATGTCCTGGGCTTGCACCGCGTCCGCGATGCGCCACCGGAACTCTGACGGAGTGCCTTGGGCAATCTTCGGCGCGTTCCATTGCTGCACCGGGTCTTCGGGATCGCCCCGTAACTGCTTCATCTCCTGCTCCGAGAGCGGCTCGTACGCGCACACCACGATCGGGCGGATGCCGAATCGAGACGAGAGGGCCGCGATCTTCTTCACCGCCCGCGTTGCCGTCGGAGAACCGTCCGTCCCGACGAGGACACTGCCGTAGCGATCGACGTCTTTGCGCGGTGGATCGGTCTTCACGATCAGAAGGTCGGTCGGTGCGTGATGCGACACCTTGTTCGGGACGCTTCCCAACAGGAAACGTCGTGCACCTCGCATGCCGACACTGCCGACGACCAGGAGGTCGGCGTCGAGTCGTTCGACCTCCGAGATGAGAACGCTTGCCGGATCGCCGGCCTCGACGACGACTTCGGCACCGTAGTCCTCGGCCAGCTCGTCCAGAGCCGGGGTCGCCTGTCCCGCGTGTACCAGAACGAACTTCGAATCGAGGACGCGGGACAACGTCGCAGCGCGGTCGGTCGCGATGCGCGCCGTGTCCGAGAGATCTGTACCGGCAACGATCGTGCTGTACATCTCAATTGGCTCCTTGTTCGCTCTTACGGATCGCGATCGTGCAACGTGCTATCGCGATGAGTTGCCCCTCTTCGTCCGCGATCTCGATGGACCATACGTGCATGGTTCGACCCTTGCGATAGGGCCGCGCGGTTGCCACGACCATGCCGTCGGTCTTGGAGCGCAGATGACTGATATTGAGGTCGGTCCCGAGCGAGATCTCCCCTTCTTTGCAGTTGAGGAACGCGCCGATGGACGCCGCGCTCTCGGCCACGACCGCCGACGCGCCGCCGTGAAGGACGCCGAACGGTTGATGGACCTGCGGGCCGACCGGCATCTCGAGGACGACGAGATCGGGCGACGCCTCTCTAGCTCGGATGCCGAGCGTTTCGTGGATCGTTCCCTTCACGGGAAGAGCTGAAGATTCGGCCAAGGTTTTCCTCGGCCGGCACACTATCGGCTGGAGCCCTCCCCCGACGCTTTGCGAGATCGCTTCTCGGAGTACATGGCTTCGTCGGCATTGCGAAGAAGCTCCTCCGGCGTGGACCCATCCTCACCGGAGATCGCGACCCCCATGCTGACTTTCAGAACCACGTCCGGCGCGATCGGAAGAGTCTCTTCGCGCAGCATCTTGCGGACGCGATTCATGACGATCTGCGCACCGACGCGGTCCGCCTCTCGCAGGATGACTACGAATTCATCACCTCCGAAACGCGCGACGAGGTCGGTCGTGCGCACGACGCGTCGCAGGACGTTCGCCGTCGTTTGGATCGCAGCCGAACCCGCCTGGTGACCGTATTCGTCGTTGAGAGCCTTCAGGTTGTCGAGGTCGGTGATCATGACCGCATACGGAACGCCGGCCGCGTCGAGCATCCGCACCTCGTGATGGAAGCGCTCGATGTTCGAGACCTTCGTCAACGGATCCAGGAGCGCGAGCTGCCTGAGATGGTCCTGCACGGAATAGTGCGCCTCGGCGAACGCGCCGAGGACCGCCGCGGTGATCCCGAACATGGCAACGCGCGCTGAGAAAAGGGCAAACGTCTCGGTACCGAGCTCGAACATCTGCGCCTTGTCGGCAGCGAAGATCCCAGCCATCAACGCGGCGACGAGCGCCGTGATCAGGCCCTCGCGCAGCCCCGCGGCGATCGCCGCGACTGCCACCGGGATGATGAAGACCCATTCGGCCTGGCCGGGATCGCTGCGGATCGTCGGCAGGTACGTGAACCCGGAGGCTGCCGCGAGCATCAGTCCGACGACCGCGATCCTTATCGCGCGACGTTCTAGGAGGACTCGCAACTGCTGGGTTACGAGGGTCCCCAACGCCGAACGCGCAGGGGACACGCCGTCCCCGTGCGGCAGCACGGACGAGCTCATATTTCCTCTTTGCAGGCCGTTACCAGACAGTCATTACGGCTATCGACCGCGCTACGTAGTGACTTGAGGCGACGCGCCCCTAAAGCAACAGCGATCCCATGCCGATGAGTCGTGTGACTAGTCAATTCGAACTAGTCACGTCACGGTCGGCGCTTTGGGTGGAGGTGGGAGTGATGGAGTCCCTCGAGAGGGTGCTTGACGAGGTCGTCTTCGAGCTCGAGCAGGAGCTTTCGGACCAGCGAGACCCCTTGATCGCGCTGGCCGGGTGCGTCGGAACGGTGCTGCTCCATTGGGAAGGCTTGGACGAGAACGGACGCCGCGCTCTGCTGGCGCGGGTCAAGGACACGGTCCATAGTCTCGAAATGAGAGCGCGGCTGTCGGTAGCGACCGTTTAGT
>JAHWJK010000050.1:3020-11796 GCA_019348445.1 Actinomycetota bacterium
CGAGAGCGGCATATCGTGCAGCGATGGCAACGGGCGGGCCTCCACCACCGGACCTTCGTCCACTGCGGGTCGGCGAGATCCTCGACGTCGGCATCAAGGTCTACACGCGCCACGCGAAGACGCTCTTCAAGCTCGTTGCTCTGGTGGTCATCCCGGTTCAGATCCTCGGCATCCTCATCATCCTGTCGACGATCCCCGACGCCCTCGCTACCGGAAATCAGAACCCGTTCCAGTTCTCTCCGGATCCCGCTGCCCCACCGGAATTCGACGGCGGTGAGTTCCTCGTCTACATGGCCGGGATCCTCGTGGTGGTGGTCCTCGGCTTCGTCAGCACTGCGATCGCGACCGCCTCGTGTTTCAAGGCCGTCACAGACGCCTATCTCGGCGGCACGCCGCAGTGGCGCTCGTCGTTGCGCTTCACCATGGATCACTTCGGGCCGCTGATGTGGGTAACGCTGCTCGCAACGCTCGGGACTTTGGGCGGCGCGTTGTTGTGCATCCTGCCGGGGATCTGGCTCGGGATCGTCTGGTCGGCCGTGACGCCGGTACTGCTAACCGAAGGGAAACGCGGGACGAAGGCGCTAGGGCGGTCGTTCGAGTTGGTCCAGAGCAGGTTCTGGCCCGCATGTGGCGTGATCGTCATCTCGTACCTCATCGAGATGGTGCTCAACAGCGCCATCACCGGAGGCGTCATGCTCATCGCGTTCACCGACGTGGGCCAAAACGTCTTCCTGTCGCAGGTCCTTAGTGGCGCGGCCGGCGCGATAGCTGCGATCGTCGCAACCCCGTTCCGAGCCGCAGTCATAGCTGTCCTTTACTTTGACCTGCGCGTGCGAAAGGAGGGATTCGACCTACAGCTCCTCGCGCAACGGATCGGTTCGCCGAATCCGGACGCCGCACGACCCGCGTTGCTTCCACCGTCGGTGCCGACGCCGCCGGTATATCCACCATCGAGCCTTCCACCCGGCGCCCCTCCGCCGCCGACGTATTCCGCTCCCCCGGTTAACGGACTTGCGATCGCGAGTCTGATCGCGAGCATCTTCGTGTGTCTCGGGTCGATACCCGGTGTGATCATGGGCCATCTCGCACTCGGGAAGATCAACGCGTCGCAGGGGTCGGTCGGTGGTCGTGGCGTCGCGATCGCAGGCATCATCATCGGGTGGATAGGCGTCGTGCTCCTCGCGCTGATCGTGCTCGGAGCCATCGTGTCGAGCTGAACATGCGCCGCTTCCTTGCATGCCTCGCCGCGGCGCTCGTCGTCGTCGCAGCGTCCCCGGGGGCCGCAGGCGCGGCCGAGGCGACGGCTCAAGAAGTTCGTTCCCTCGCTCGAGAAGCGTCCTTCGACGACGCCGCGCTGGGGCATCTCAAAACGATCGACGAGGTCGATGGCCGGCCTGTGGACTTCGACCGATTGCTCCACGGAGCGACCGGCGAAGAGATCGAGCAACGGGTCGAGTCGTTCCTGCAGGCGCCGGCCGTGCCCCCGCGGACGCGCGACCCGGGCGCGGAGCGCGCCGAGGCACGAGACATCCTCAGCCAAGACAGGTACCGGCCCGACGACATCCCGCGACCATTCCGTGGCGTCCTCGAGTGGATCGCGGCCCGTCTGGAGCCCGTCGCCAACGTCATCGACGGCATCTACGGCTGGATCACCGACGTCTTCTCGTTCCTCGTAAGGCGCACACCGGGTGGTGCCGCGACCATCTGGACGATCATCGGGTTCGTTGTCGTTGCTGCCGTAGCCGCTCTTACGAAGACCGTGGTCGAGCGTCGCGGCGCAGCGCGCGCACAACGCGCTGCGGCGGGTGACCTGATCCGCAGTGACGACCCGCGCGAGCTCGAGCGGCGCGCCGCTGCCGCGCGGGCACGAGGAGAACACGACCTCGCCGTTCGACTGCTGTTCCGCGCCGGCTTGCTGCGCCTAGCGCGTGCACGAGTCATCCCGCCTCGCGATTCCCTCACGACCGGACAGATCCGGCGGCTACTTCGGTCGCCCGAGTTCGACCGGATCGGAACGTCTTTCGACGAGATCGCCTACGGACGCAGACCCGCGACCGACGCGGACAGTCGCGCCGCTCGCGACGCGTGGTCGGAGCTACTGCAAACGAGGTCTGGATGAGCGTCGGCACGCGATGGACCGGGCTGCCGCCGTGGGCGCGGTGGGTGACCGGCATCGTGGGCGCCGTCGTTGCTCTGAACGTGGTGCTGACTTTGCTGGGCGGCGCCTACGGCGCACCCGAAGGAAAGCCGTCGTCGTCTTACGCGACGGCGCCGCAGGGGACGGCCGCCGTGGCGGAACTGCTGTCGCGCCGCGGGCATCGGGTGGTTCCGTTACGCGGCTCGCTGTCGGAAGAGCTACCCCGTCGCGGTGTTCTCGTCGTCCTCGATCCCGAGACGATCCTCACCGACGAGGTACGCACGCTGCGAGCCTGGGTCGAACGCGGCGGGACGTTGGTCATCGGAGGCAATCCGCACCTGTGGGCCGATGAGCTCCTCGAAACGGAGGTGCAGTGGTCGCCTGCCGGGATCCTCGATGCACGTCCGCTCGCCGATGTTCCCGAGGTGGCGGCAGTGGGATCGATCGGTGGCGAAGGCTTTGGAACGTGGGAAGACTCGGGCGGCGCGCTGCCCGTGCTCGGCCTCGAGTCGAACCCCGCCCGAACACTGGTCTCGATCGCGACCATCGGGTCCGGCCGCGCCGTGCTGATCGCGGATACGTCGGTCCTGCACAACCGGTTTCTGGCGAACGCCGACAACGCCGTCTTCGCGTTGAACCTCGCGGGTCCGGCGGGAACGCCCGTGTATTTCGCCGAAGGTGTTCATGGCTACGACAACACGACGGGACTGATGGCGATCCCGTTGCGATGGAAAGTCGTGCTCATCGGACTCGCGCTGGCATCGATCGTGTGGATGGTCGCGGTCGGTCGGCGCCTCGGCCCCCCCGAACCAGAAGCCCGCGACCTCGCTCCACCACGACGGGCGTACGTCGAAGCTCTCGCCACTACACTCGCCCGAACGAGGAGACCGGATGAAGTCGTCGCCCCGGTGCGCGCAGCGGCACGTTCCCGCATCGCGCGGCGTACCGGACTAGACGAAGGTTCGGACACCGCACTGGAAGGAGCCGGACGCGCGTTGGGACTGACGGACGACGAGGTTGCCGCGGTGTTCGGTCGCCGCTCGGATCCCGTGGCGGTGGGTCGAGCGCTGGCGAAACTGGGGGGCACGAAGTGGTAGCCGAACTCCGGGACCGGATCGGCAGCGAGGTCGGCAAGGTCGTCGTCGGGCAGCGCGACGTCGTCGACGACATCGTTGCTGCGCTCGCGATCGGAGGCCACGTCCTCCTCGAAGGCGTTCCCGGGACGGCGAAGACGCTACTGGCGAACGCGATCGCCCGCACGCTCGGCCTCGAGTTCCGACGCGTCCAGTTCACGCCGGACATGCTGCCTTCGGACCTCACGGGAACGATGACGCTCCGGGGCGGCGAACTGACATTTCGGCCGGGTCCGGTATTCACGAACCTGCTCCTTGCCGACGAGATCAACCGCACGCCGCCGAAGACTCAAGCCGCCCTCCTCGAAGCCATGCAGGAGCATCAGGTGTCGGTTGAAGGCGAGCCGCGGGCTCTACCCGATCCGTTCTTCGTCATCGCGACGCAGAACCCGATCGAATACGAAGGCACTTACCCGCTGCCGGAAGCCCAACTCGATCGCTTCACGATGAAGATCGACGTCGGATATCCGGACGAGGCCGCGGAAGTCTCGATGATCGACCTCGCTCATCGAGGGGTTCAACCAGCAGGTCTCCAAAACGTCGCCCGCGTCGCGTCCGCAAGTGACCTTCTCGAAGCTCGGAAGTTGGTCGACGCGACATCGGTATCACCGGAGGTCTCCGCCTATCTCGTCGCGGTCATCAGGCGAACGCGTGACTTACCCAGTGTCAGCCTCGGTGCGAGCCCCCGCGCGGCGATGCATCTGCTCGCGGCCAGTAAGGCAGCGGCACGACTAGGGGGCCGTGACTTCGTCACACCCGACGACGTCGCGCAGATGGCGCGGCCGGTCCTGCGCCACCGATTGATCCTCACCCCGGAAGCGGAGCTCGAGCGATACCGCCCCGACGACGCGGTAGGGGCCGCGTTGAGCTCCGTACCCGTGCCTCGATGACATGAGTCCGTCGCCGCGCGCGGCGCTGTTGCTGGCGGCAACCGCGTTCAGCACGCTCGTGTTGCCGCCCCCGCTGGCGATCGCGGCCGCGGCCGCTCTCGCAGTCGCGACGTATATCGACGCGCGCTCCGTGCGCGCGGCTCCGGATGTCGAGCGGAAGGTTCCGCAGGTGCTGTCTCGCGGTGTGGCGTCCCGGTTCGAAGTCGCGGTCGCTGCCGCCGACGCGAGGACCTCGCTCGTCGTGCAGGCCGCGACCCCGGACCTCGTCGTAGAACCGCGCCGCGCCAGCGGATCATTCGAAGGAACGATCCGGCCGCGTCGACGCGGCCGTCACACGCTGCCCGCGCTGGCCGAGCGATCCGAAGGCCCGTTAGGTATCGGACGCTGGCACCACGCCGTGACCGAACCGACGGATGTCCTCGTGTATCCCGACCTACCCTCGGCGCGCCGCATCGCGCTGGCGGTCAAGCAGGGGCGTTTCCGCGAGTCGGGCCGGATACAGAGAGGGCCTCTCGGCCTGGGCACGGACTTCGAATCCATCCGCGACTACCTCCCCGACGACGACATCCGTCAGGTCAACTGGCGCGCCAGCTCCCGCGTCGGACGACCGATGAGCAACACCTACCGCGTCGAGCAGGACCGCGATGTCATCTGCGTCGTCGATGCCGGACGATTGATGGCTGCACCGATCGAGGATCACACTCGCCTGGATGTAGCGCTCGACGCGGTCGCGGCCGTCGCAGCGGTCGCGAACGTCGTCGGAGATCGATGCGGCGCGGTCGCGTTCGATGCGACGATCCTGCGCGAGGTCCCACCACACCGCGCCGCCGGCGACGATGTCGTGCGCGCGCTGTTCGATCTGGAGCCGAGCGGCATCGACAGCGACTACGAGCTTGCATTCAGGTCTGTCTCGGGAGGCAAGCGGTCGCTGGTCTTCGTGTTCACCGATCTGCTCGAGGACGCCGCGGCGCGTCCTCTGGTGGAAGCCGTCCCGGTGATCGCCCGCCGGCACGCGGTGATGGTCGCCACTGCAGCCGACCCGGACCTCGATGCCGTCGTGTCGTCGTCACCTGCGAACGAGCGAGATGTCTACGCGATGAGCGTTGCGCTCGACGTCCTGAACGCGCGCCGGCGCGTCGCGGCCCAGCTACGTCATGCGGGGGCCGAGGTCGTCGAAGCCCAACCGGGACACCTCGGCAGCGCGTGCGTCGGTGCTTACCTCAGGGCGAAATCCCGCGCTCGTCTCTGATCGCGCGGCCGCGCCAGATGACCAAACCCCAATAGATCGCGCCGAGCGTCACTCCGACGCCGACGACACCCTCGAGCCCGGCTCCAGCCGGTGTGATGAAGCCTTCGACCAACCCCGCGAGAACGAGCCACGGCGCCGTTCCGAGGACGATCGCAACCGCCTGACGGGCTTCGTCGACGAGAGCCTGACCGCGCGTGCGCGGCCCGGGTAGCACGATCGCGAGCCCCATCCGAAGCCCTGCCGCTGCAGCTACGACGATGCAGGAAAGCTCGAGGACGCCATGCGCGGTCACGAGCTCCATGAACAGCGAACCGTGACCCGATGCGAATGCGAGCCCGCCGACGGCACCGATGAAAGACCCGTTGTAGATCAAAGTGAACGCGGTACCGAGTCCCACAGCGATCCCCCCCGCGAACGCCAAGAACGTCACGCGGATGTTGTTGGTGAAGACCGCGCTCGCGAACTCTGCCTGCTGCGGGACCGAGAATCCGAGATCTCCCCCACGAGGGTTGGTCGCGCCACGGAACTCCTCCGGAACCAGCCCGAGCGCCGCAGCCGGATCCACGTATGCCCACCACACCGCCAAGGCGGCCGGGACGAACATCAATACCGCTGCGCTCGCCAGCAGAAGCGGACGTTCTCTCACTCGCTGCCAATACGTGGTCGTGAAGAACCTGACGAGACCTTCGCTCTGGCTCTCGGTGTCGTAGACGAGAGGCCGCGCCACACCGACCAACGCATCGAGACGCGCCACGATCGGATCGCCCGCCCATCTCCGTCGCGCCAATGCCAGATCCGCGGCAGCGACGCGGTACAACCGACCGAGCTCTCTCACGCCGCCGGGTCCGAGTCGCTCGGGGCGCCCGCGCGCTTGCTCGATCAGCTCGTCCAGCCGCGTCCAGTCCGGCTGCCCTCGCGTGAGGAAGCGTTCTAGATTCATCTCGTGCAATACGAGGACCGAGTCACGATCGCAACGCCCGAAGGCGTGGACGTCGACCTGCCTCTCGCCGGGATCGGGTCACGTTTCATCGCTGCGCTTATCGACACGGCCATCAAACTAATCGTGCTCCTCGGCTTCTTCATCTTTCTCTTCGGAGGAGCGAGCCTGCTCGGCGGTGGTGAACTGACTTCGCTCGGAGCGGCGGCCTATTACGTCGTCGTTTTTCTCATCCTGTTCGGCTACGACGTCTTCTTCGAGACGTTGTTGTCCGGGCGTACGCCCGGTAAGAAGTGGACCGGGCTCCGGGTCGTTCGCATAGGAGGGCGCCCGGTCGGTTTCGTCGCGAGCTCGATCCGGAACATCGTCCGGATCGTCGACTTCCTTCCGAGCTTGTATCTGGTCGGGATGATCACGGCGATCGCAACACGCATGAATCAGCGGCTCGGCGATCTCGCTGCGGGAACGGTCGTCGTCAGAGAAAGGGCGGTCGCCGTCGTGCCGCCGCCGCTCGCGCAGGCCGCGCCGACGCACATACCTCCGGAACTCGAGTCGTGGGATGTCAGCGCGATCACCATGGATGACCTCGCGACGATCCGGCGATTCCTCGAACGCCGCGCCGAACTCGCCCCCCACGCGCGCGGTCACCTCGCTCACGAGCTCGCGGATCGGCTCCAGGGCAAGGTAGTTGGAGCCCCTCCGATGCCTGCCGAGGTGTTCCTCGAGCTCGTCAGCGTCGCGAAGGGCAGGCGGGCGTGACGGCTCGATTTGGTGCAGGAGCAATACCTAAGTAGTCTCCAGCGGCGTCGCAGCGGTTGGTTCGTCGGACGACGGAAAGGAGATCCATGTCTCAGCAACCACCGGGTCCACCCCCCGGGCAACCTCCCGGCCAGCCGGTCCCTCCCCCACCGGGCGGCGGAGCACCTTACGGCGGCCCCGGCGCTGCCGGCGGGCAACCAACGGACACGCAAGGGCGACCACTCCCCGAAGGGTGGAAACGCGTCGTCTCGGCGCTTATCGACTGGCTCGGGGTGTCGATCATCGGCTGGATCATCCAAAGCGTGATCCTGAGCGGAACCGCCGCCACGACTATCGATCCCGACACCGGTGTCGTGACGAATAGCGGAGGTTTCATGGCCGGGATGTTCGGCTCGATCCTCGTCGTCTGGGTCTTGTGGTTCCTGTACTTCACGATCCTGAACGGCATGGACAAGGGCCAGACCGTCGGCAAGATGATCATGAAGCTCCAGCTTCGCGACGAGGCCACCGGAGGCCCGATCGGTTACGGGAAATCGGCTCTGCGCACTCTCGTGATGATCTTGTTGTCGATCCCCTGCGGCATCCCGCTCCTCGTCAGCTGGCTGTTCCCGCTATGGGACCCGAAGCGCCAGACCCTGCACGACAAGGCGGTCAACTCGATCGTTATCGAAGCTCAATAACAGGATCGGTTCGCACAAGAAGCGGCGGTCTGCGCAGACCGCCGCTTCTTCGCGCCACCAGTCGTTGCGGTTACCGTTCCCGGCCGTGACTGCGTTCGGAGACGACACGGCGATAACGAAGATCGGCCCGGGACGCTACGAGGCAAAGATCTCCGAGAACTGGTGGGTCGTGCGCGGCCCCCACGGCGGCTATCTCGCGTCGATCTTGCTGCGCGCTCTGATCGACACCGTCGACGACTCCGAGCGCGCCCCCCGCAGTTTGACCGTTCATTACGCCACCGCGCCGCAGCCTGGACCTGCTCACATCGAGACCGACGTCGTCCGCAGCGGGACGAGCTTGTCGACGGTCTCCGCGCGTCTCGTCCAGGACGATCGGCCGGTTGCGGTCGCGCTCGCCGCGTTCTCGAAACCGTGGAAGGGGCTCGACTACACCGATACGACGATGCCGGAGAGCGTGCCGCCGGAGCAGGGGTTCCCGATCCACGAGACCGATGGCATCCCGCCATTCGTCAAGCAGTTCCACATGATGGGGACGCTCGGAGAGATTCCGTTCTCCGGAGCAGATCATGCGAAGGTCGGCGGGTGGTTCCGACTGGCCGAGGCGGCCGTCGTCGATCCCGTCGCGGTACCGACGCTGATGGACGCGTGGCCCCCGGTGGTCTTCCCGGTCGCCACCGAGCTCCTTATCGCACCGACGGTCGATCTGACGATCCACTTCCGCGCCCCGTTGCCTCATGCAGGCGCGGAGCCGGACGACTACTACCTCGGTGTCTTCTGGTCGCACCTCGCTCGCGACGGGTTCTTCGAAGAGGACGGTGAGCTGTGGAGCAAGGACGGCGTCCTCCTCGCGCAATCGCGTCAGCTCGCGCTCACGCTCATGCCTCGGAAGTGAGCGCCGCCGTCGAGGTCTGACCAAGGTAACGCGTGAGGACATTTTCGAATTCACGCGTCACGTCGAAAGTACCGGTCGTTGCGTGCGCAAGCTCGTGCA
>JAHWJK010000051.1:0-1540 GCA_019348445.1 Actinomycetota bacterium
TCGAGAGCGAGCAGGTTCCCGTGGATGTCCGAAAGGATCGCTATACGCATACGGAGGTGTGACACTAAACGCGTGTCCACTCTCGTTGAACGGATCAGAGAGGTCTCCGATCTTTCGGCCGGCGAGGCAGAACACCTGCGGATGCTCTGCTCGTCGTGGCAGGTCCTCGCCGACCTCTCGTTCTCCGATCTCCTTCTGTACGTCCCTTCCCGCGATGAAGACGAATACGAGGTGTGCGCACAACTGCGCCCGTTCACGTCGCAAACGCTCTATCCGCACGACATGGTTCGCACGAAGGTGACGCAGCCCGAGCAACCCATCGTCGAGCGCGCGTACCGAGAAGGGCGCGTGTGGGCACAGGAGGATCCGGTCCTGGTCGACGGCGTACCGATAAGGATGGATGCCGTTCCGGTTCGGTTCCGCGGCAAGGTGATCGCGGTCGTAACGAAGGAAGGCAGTCCTGCAACATCACGTCGGCCCGGTCGGCTCGAACAGGTCTACCTCGACGCCGCCGAGCACTTCTCGGAGATGATCGCCGAGGGCTCGTATCCCTATCCGGAGATGCCGACGGGGGACTGGCCGCGCGTCGGAGACGGTCTGTTGCGGTTCGACGACAGCGGGCGCCTGTCGTGGGCGTCACCGAACGCGCTTTCATCGATCCGCAGGCTCGGCGTCAAGCAGAACATCCTGGGGCGCTATCTCGCTGAGATGGGATTAGGCGGTGCGCCGGTTCGCGAGGCGCTCGAATCGCAACGGCTGTTCGACGGTGAGTTCGTCAGAGGCGACAACTACGTACTGCTTCGCGTCCTCCCGCTGATCGCGGGTGGTCGCTCCGTTGGTGCGATCGCGCTCGCGCGCGACGTCTCGGAGATCCGGCAGAAGGAGCGCGTCATCTCGGGAAAAGACGCCCTGATCCGCGAGATCCATCACCGGGTGAAGAACAACCTGCAAACGATCGCCAGCTTGCTCCGTCTTCAAGGACGGCGTCTGCAGTCGGACGAGGCGAAAGCGGCTTTGGAGGAGAGCGTCCTTCGGATCGGGTCGATCGCGCTCGTGCACGAGACGTTGTCCGAGCAACCCGGCGATGTCGCAGAGTTCGGTGACGTTGCGCGGCGGATAACGCACATGGTCAGCGAAGGGCTCGTTCTGCCGGACAGCGGTGTCGAGATCAAAGTTGCGGGATCGACGGGCCCACTCGGAGCCGACGTCGCTACCCCTTTGGCGGTATCCGTGACCGAGCTCCTACAGAACGCGTTGGAGCACGCGTTCCCGAACGACGTAGGCGGGACGATCGGAGTCGAGCTAGACCGCACTCCGGACCACGTATCGATCGTGGTGTGGGACGACGGTGTCGGTATGTCCCCCACGGTGGAAGAAGGGGCGCGACTCGGTCTTCAGATCGTTAGATCGCTGGTCCAGGAGATGGGCGGTACTTTCGACATCACGTCCGACAGCGGGACGAGGGTCGAACTCCGCGTGCCACTCCGGACGTAGCGCGTCAGCCCGACGGCGTCGGCTCCGGTTCCGGGCGTGGCGTTTC
>JAHWJK010000051.1:1640-11748 GCA_019348445.1 Actinomycetota bacterium
TAGCGCGTCAGCCCGACGGCGTCGGCTCCGGTTCCGGGCGTGGCGTTTCGTTCTTGCTCTTCTTGTCGTCCTTCGTGTTCGTGGGTGACGGTGACGCCGTCGGTGGCGATGGGTTCTCGTTCGAGCCCGGTATGGGCGGTGGGCACGTACTCCGGGGCACGAACTGCCGGATGAGTCTTCTCCTCTCGCCGGTGCACCATCGCCCCGCGAGGAGGCCGGATTCGGGGTCGATCCGCACCGTGACGACTTCATCGTTGGGGAGGTTGAAATCTCGCGGCGGTGTTCCGGATAGCGCGCGGAGCATGAAATTCCGCCAGATCATCGCCGGGAACGTGCCGCCGGAGACGGTCATGCCGTGGACGTTTCTCATCGGGATACGGCCGTGCGGGTACCCGACCCACACCGCAGCCACGAGATCAGGTGTGAACCCCACGAACCACGCGTCGGCGTGGTCATCGGTCGTCCCGGTCTTTCCGGCTGCCGGTCGTCCGATGAACGCGGCGCGGCCAGTGCCGCGTCCGATCACTTCCTGCATCGCCTTCGTCAGCAGAAAAACGTTGCCCCGCGCCACAACGCCGGGGACGGTTTCCTGGTCGGGTCCGATGATGTCTCCGGCAGCCGTCCTGACCTCTTCGATCGTCGTTGGTTCGACGTAGGTCCCGCCGTTGGCGAGAGTGGCATACGCCGTTGCCATATCGAGAACGCTTACCTCCGACGCGCCGAGACCGATGGACGGATAGATCGGGAGCCGCGCGGTCACGCCCATCACCTCGGCTTGTGTCGCGATCACGTCGGGCCCGACATCGAGGCTGAGTCGAGCGAACACTCCGTTGACGGAACCGACTAGAGCGTCGTAGATCGATAGCAGTCCACTGCCTCCGCCCTCGGCATTGTTGACGGACCACGTAGAGCCGTCGGGCAGTCGGAACGTCGCCGGACTCGATTCGTACTCGTCGTCTATCGAGATGCCCGACTCGAGCGCGGCGGCGGCAACGATCGGCTTCATCGCGGATCCGGGTTGACGACCCGACCCTCCTCCGGCCTGACCGAGCGCGAGGTTGACCTGCGACCTCGCCCAACTCCGGCCCCCGACCATCGCGACGACCCGTCCGGTCAACGGCTCGATCGCGACGAGCGCCGCTTCGGGGTCTCCCGGTCGATCGAGGAGTTCTCGAACGGCGTCTTCGGCCGCGTTCTGGAACCGCGGCTTCAGCGTCGTCCGTATCTGTAGACCACCCCGATAAAGCGCGTTCGCTCGCTCGGAGCTCGTGGCACCGATGCGTTCGTCGTCCAGCACCTCGCGCTTCACGGCTTCGACGAAATACGGTTGTTCGACCGAGAGCTTCGGAGGTCTCCGACTTAGACCAAGAGGCGACGCCTTCGCGCGTTTCCCCACCTTCTTGGTGATCATCTCCAGGGTGACCATCCTGTCGATCACATAGTTGCGGCGCGTGCGGGCGCGAGCTGGGTGATCACGAGGATCGTAGACAGCGGGGGCCTTGATGACCGCGGCTAAGAGTGCCGCCTGTGGCAAGGTCAACGTGTCGACGGGGGCCCGGAAGTACGTTTCCGCTGCCGCTTTTATGCCGTACGCCCCTTCACCCATGTAGACCGTGTTGAGGTACAGGCCGAGGATCTCTCGTTTGCTGTAGCGATGTTCGAGTTCGATCGCGAGCCGGAGTTCGCGCGCTTTACGCTCGAGTGTCTTCGCCGGACGCCTGAAGTACGTGTTCTTGACGTATTGCTGCGTGATCGTGCTGCCGCCTTCGACGACTCGGCCCTCGCTGAGGTTCACGACGGCCGCACGCGCGATCGACCGCAGGTCGTAGCCGGAGTGGTCGAAGAAGCGCGCGTCCTCGGCCGCGAGTACCGCATCCTTCAGGTGCTTCGGTACGCGGTGGATCGGGATCAGCGAGCGATTCGCCGATGGCTTGTAGATGCGTGCGAGGCGCGTCCCATCGGACGCGGTGATAGTCGTTCGCAGCGCGAGGGCTTTCTTCGCCTCCAGGTCGACCGGCGCAAGTGAGCACGAAGAACCGAGCAGGAGAGCCGCGATTACGACGCCGGCCCACCTCGCCGTCATGATTCCTCGAGCGCCTCTCTCAGCTGCGCCAGCGTCCTCGTCAGCAACCTCGATACGTGCATCTGCGAAATCCCGAGACGCGACGCGATCTCGGATTGCGTCAGTCCCTTGTAGAAGCGCAGATAGACGATCTTCTGTTCGCGTTCGGGAAGCTTCGCCATCTCGGGGGCGAGCGAGGCGCGGTATTCGAGATTCTCGAGTTGCTCGTCTTCGGAGCCGAGTTGTTCGGCAAACGAGGTCGAGCCCTCCTGCGCGTCGATGGGTGCGTCGAGCGAGGTGAAGTTGTACGCCTGCGCGATCTCGAGGCCTTCGAGCACCTCTTCCTCAGTGATACCGGCGGCTTCGGCGATCTCTTCGACCGTCGGCGAGCGACCGAGGTCGTGGCCGAGATTTCCGACCGTCTTCGTGAGCTCGAGGTGAAGCTCCTGAAGGCGGCGGGGGACCCGAACGGCCCACCCTTTGTCGCGGAAGTGGCGCTTGAGCTCGCCGACGATCGTGGGCGTTGCATACGTCGAGAACTCGACCTCGCGATCGAGATCGAATCTTTCGATCGCCTTCAGCAGACCGATCGTCCCGACCTGGATCAGGTCTTCGACCGGCTCACCCCTGTTACGGAACCGCCTCGCCAGGAATTCGACCAGTCCGATGTGTTGGTCTACCAGCCGTTCGCGGTAACCGGCGCGCTCTTCTTCTCCACCGGCAGCTTGATAAGCCGAGAACAGTTCACGAACCTCGTCCTTGGTGAGCGTGGCACGTTCGCTCACGCGCTCTTCACCTTCGACAACTCGAAGACGGGCGCCCCATCTGCCTGCTGCAGGGTCGCACTATCGACGACGGTGTCGAGGATCATGCGCGAGAACTCGGTCAACTCCGTCCGCACCTTCTGGCCGGGGGAGAGCTGCGCTTGACCGCGGATCTCGATCCGGCTGTCGGCGATCGCGAACGTGATCTCTAGATCTCCGTCGCGGCCCTGGGAGCCGGTGAGATACGCGCAGAGCTCGTCAACCGCGATCTTGAGGTCCTCGATCTCGTCGATCGTGAAGCTCAGGCGTGTTGCGAGCCCCGCAGCAACCAGCCTGACGACGCCGATGTACGCCGGCGACGCGGGGATCTTGATAGTTATTTGTTCCAAAGACGCGCCTAACCCGCCGATGCTTTGCGTTTCGCGGTCGTCTTGGTCGTTTTCTTCTTCGACGGAGCGGTCGTCTTCTTGTTCTTTTTCGCGGCCTCGACGCTCGCTTTGAGCGCTTCCATCAGGTCGACGACCTTCGTCGGCTCTTCCTGCGGGACCTCGGCGACGGTGATCTCCTGACCTTCGACCTTCTGTTCGACCAGACGCTCGAGCGCGATGCGGTAGTCGTCCTGGAACTCTTCGGGTTTGAAGTCATCGGACAGTTGCTGGACGAGTTGCCGCGCCATCTTCACCTCGGCGTCGCGGACGTCGATCTTCTTGTCGAGCTCTTCGAAGTCCGGTTGCCTGATCTCGTCCGGCCAGTGCATCGTCTCGAGAACGAAGACGTCGTCCTTCAACCGAACCGTTGCGAGGTGCTCCTTATCGCGGAGCGCGACTTTCGCGACCCCGACCTGGCCCTCGGCCTCGAGCGCTTCCTGCAGTAACCGGTACGCCTTCAAGCCCGACGGCTCCGGCGCCACGTAGTAGGTCTTGTTGAAGTAGATCGGATCGATCGCCTCGAGCGGGACGAATGCGACGACGTCGATGGCGCGGACCGAGTCGACGTCCACGGCGTCGAGTTCCTCTTCGGTGAACTGGACGTAGTGGTCCTTCGAGTACTCGTATCCCTTGACGATGTCGTCCCACGTCACCTCTTTCCCGCACTTGGAGCACTCGCGCTTGTAGCGGATCCGGCCCCCGTCGTCGCCGTGGAGAAGGTGGAACTTCAGCCCCTTCTCGGACACGGCGGAGTAGAGCCTCACGGGGATCGAGATGAGGCCGAAGGTGATGGCGCCCTTCCACAGCGCTTTCATGGCTGTGATTCTAGGGGTTCCCCGGTTCAACCCTTGGCTCGGCACGATCGGGCCGTTCACGCCTGAGCCGAATGCGGAAAGTCACCAACGAGGCCAGGAACACAACGCTCCGCGTCGAACGGTTACTCTTAGTGACAACAACGAATGCGGACAGTGGCCACGCGGGACTGCTGACTAACCGAGGAGAGACATGACCGACATCGATTACGCACAGGCTCTGGGCGAACGCCTACGGAACATCCGCGTCCAGAAGGGCATGTCCCTGCAGGACGTACAACAGGCGTCGCGAGGCAAGTGGAAGGCGGCGGTCGTCGGCGCGTACGAGCGGGGTGACCGCAACGTAACCGTTGCTCGCTTGTCAGAGCTGGCGGCGTTCTACGGCGTGCCGGTGTCGGAGATCCTTCCCGGCGACGACAATCCCGTCGCTCCGGGCCAACCTGAGGGGCGGCGGCGGGTGGTGCTCGACCTCGAGGGACTGGACCGCGTCCCCGAATCCGACCGGGACCCACTCGCTCGCTTCACGCACGCGATCCAGATCCAGCGCGGCGACTACAACGGGCGTGTCTTGACGATCAGGGAAGACGACCTGATGGCGCTGGCGCTCCTGTACCAGACCACTGCCGACGAGCTCTCGAAGCGTCTCGCGGAGTGGGGCCTGCTCGCTTCCAACCAGAGCTAGGCCAAGACGGCGGCAACGCCGATAACCACGAGCAATATCCAGTACGTCACGGTGAAGGTGTAATCGAGCGCGCCCGGGCGCATCGGTAACAACACACCCAAGACCCAGATCGGCATCGCGACGAACGCGAAGAACGCCGCGTACGCGACCGCGATCCACCGAAGCGTTCCGATCCCGGCCGCGAGACCGATCGCGACGGCGACCAACAACGTGGCGAGCACCGCCTGTCCCCACACGTCGGCTCTCGGCCCGCCGTGCGACAGCCGGTAGACGCGATAACCCAGACCGAGCGTCGCGTTCGCCGCCAGAGCGGCGATAAGCACCACCGTCCACGTCTCCATCGCAGGGGAGGTTAGCCTCGCCCGCATGCCTCCGAAGAAGAAGAAGCGCAAGCCGCGGAGTCGCGCGCGCGGGACCGCGACACCGGCTGCCGCGTCTCAGGCCGAACAGACGCCTGCCGTTCAAGAGAGGAGACGAGAGCGGCTCGAAGCTCGCCGTGAAGCGAAAGCGCGCGAGGCCGTCAAACGAAGAAGACAGCAGCGGGTATCTCGCATTGCGCGACGCGTCGCTTACGCAGGGGCCGCCGCCGCGCTCATCTGGTTCCTGTTCCTCCGGACCGGGATCCCCGATGAGATCAGGGGTCACGAGATCGAGCATTACGACACGTTCGCAACCGAGAGCGCCGCGGCACAGCTTCATACCGGCGACCCCATCAGATACGAATCGGATCCGCCCGTGTCGGGCGCGCACCGGCCGATCCCCGCCGACTGCGGTGTGTATTCGGCACCGATGCCGAAAGAGAACATGGTGCACACTCTCGAGCACGGCGCCGTCGGCGTCTTCTACAACCCGGAGGACGCAGACCCAGACGACATCGCGCAGATCGAGGAGCTCGTCCAGAGCTACGACAGCCACACGTTCTCGGCCCCCTACCCAACCCTCGAAGATCCCTACACCGTCGTTGCATGGGCGCACCTGATGCGGCTGGATGAGTTCGACCGGGCGGCGATAAGAGAGTTCATCGAGGTCTTCCGTGAAGGCGGGGACGCACCCGAAGAGCAGGACTGCCCGCTCGCGGTCGATTCGTCGTTCGGAGCCACACCGTCGCCGACACCGACAGGCGGTGACACGCCGGGACCGACGAAGTCGCCCGACAAGGAAAAGAAGAACGACTGATCCGCGCGCTCGCGGCCGCTGCGACGGCGGTCGTCGTTGCACTTGCCGCTCCGGCCTCCGCCCAGGTTCCGGAGCCCGAGGTCGTCGTCGAGGGTGTCGAGTTTCCGACCGGGATCGACTTCTCGCCCGACGGGAAGTCGATGTACGTCAACGAGCGGGCCGGTCGCGTCCGCGTCGTAGAGCGCGGCAAGCTTCGCGCCGAGCCCCTGGCGACGATCCCGACAACGACTGCGGGCGAGACGGGGTTGCTGGACGTCGCGGTCTCGCCCGACGGCGAAATGCTCTACGTATTTGCGACTCATCCCGGAGCGGGGGCCAACCGCGTGCTCGCGCTACCTGCATCGGGCGGTGATCCCGAAGTCGTGGTCGACGGGCTGCCTGCGGCGCTGTATCACAACGGTGGTGCCGTCGCCTTCGATGATGACGGAAACCTGCTCGTGTCGAACGGAGAGATACACGACAGCGGCGATGCACAAGATCCCGATCAGCTCGGCGGCAAGATCTATCGCTTCACGCCGTCCGGTTCGGCGGTGGAAGGCAACCCGTTCGGAGCTGCGATCGCGCTCGGGTTGAGGAACCCGTTCGGGATGACCGTCGATCCCCTCACGGGAGACGCGTTCGTGACCGACAACGGTCCGACGTCGCATGACGAGGTCAATCGGATCGTCGTCGGTGGCAACTACGGGTGGCCCGACGTCTTAGGGATCGCGGGGGACGCGCGTCCGTCCGGTCCGGGCGACTACCACGACCCGGTATCGGTTCGAGAGGACATCGTCGTACCGACCGGCATTGCGGTAGCCGACCCCGCCACCGCGCAGGAAGACGTCGCGGGAGACGTCTTCTACGGCACCTATGCCGAGCAGACGATCCGCCGCATCGAACTGAACGAGTCACGCGACACGGCGTTGTCCGATGAGGTCTTCATCGAGGAGGACGATCCCGTGATCGCAGTGGAGTGGGGGCCGCGCGGGCTGTACTACTCAACCCCGACCGCTATCAAGGTCATCCCTCTCGTCGCGCAGCGGCGCTCACCGACACCCGTGCAAACAACCACTCCTTCGTCACCGCCGGACAGACGCGACGGAGCCCCCGCTTCTAACGGGGGCTCCGGTTCGATCTATCTGTGGTTCGGAGCGATCGCAGTCATTGTGACTGCAGTTGTCTTACTCCGGCGCTACCGCCGTTCCTAGCCAGATCGTCAGCGTCGCGTCCGTACCGGGGGTGAGGTAGGCGTTGCTGCGGATCGTGAATCCCTCACATGTGGCCACGGGGTAACCGCTGATCGACTCGTAGTTGGTGCCGCCGTTCCCGCCCGAGCTGAATGGCCCGACGGGGGTCGGGTTGAACGCACCCGAGGAGGCGACTTCTCCTCCACCGCCATCCAGCAGGTAGAGGTCGAGGTCGTGGAAGTCGGAGAACTCTTGCAGGATGTAGAGGCCGCTGGCGGGGCCGTTGACCTGGATGTTGAAGAACTTCTCTTCGTTGAGAAGGTGTGACCCATCGAACGGGTTGCTCGGACCGGCAGGACCGTGCTCGTACTCGATGACCACCGGCTTCGCCTCGGTCGCCTTTTTCGTGATCGTGACGACCTCGCCCTCGGCGGCGGCCTCGACGCCCGGCGTGAACTGACCGCACTTCTTCTTCTTACCGGCCGTGGCCGGTGCAACGAACACGCCACCTACGAGCGCGACGGCGGCGAGAACCGCTACGAACCGCGTGATGCGAGCTGCTTTCATGCCTTCCCCCTGTCTCTACCGGGTGGTTGCTTCCTTTTTCAGGCGCTACTTCTGGCAGAGTTCTGCCTCGGCAGTGGCATTCCTGCCTGGAATTAGGGCGTCTCGATCCGGAGCTGCGGCCGTGGCGATCCCCCGTGCAGGGATGCCCGGGGGTAGCGGCGAAATGCCACGTCACGGCCCCGAAACGGAGGATCCTCCATGCGCGTGCGTCTCTTGCTCGTCCCCGCCCTTCTGCTGTCCTTGCTTCCGCTGGCGGGTGCCGCGCGATCGGCGTCGGTGTCCTGTCCCAAGCCGAAGCCTCCGAAGCTGTCGTTCGACAAGCCAACCTTCATCGACAGGAACCGCGCCGGCGGCGAACCCGTGAGCATCGTGGCGCAGGACGGTTCGATCATCGTCTCCGCCCACGCCGGGACGACCCACATCTACAAGGACCCCGAGGCTGCGGGCGGCGTCGGCGACTTCGCCGGCAGCTACTACAACCAGACCCTCAATTGGCGCTCGACCGACGGCGGCAAGACGTGGAAATACGTCGGTGTGGCCGGGCAGCCGCTCGGGCCGCACAGCCCCACCTCGACGGGTTTCTCGGACCCGGATCTCACGATGGACGCGGGCGGGCGGATCTACAACGTCGAGATCGACCTCGCCAACGTCGCGGTGTTCTCGAGCCCCGACGACGGACAGTCATGGCCTCTCGCGAATCCGGTTGCCGGGTCGGGGGACAGGCCGTGGGTGACGGGGGCCGAGAAGGACGAGGTGTTCCTCTACATCAACCTTCCCAGGCAGCTGTGGCGTTCGACCGACGGCGGCCTGACGTTCCTTCCGGTGCAGCAGAAGACCCAAGGCGGGCTCCCCGTCCGAAGCAAGATGCTCGTCGATCCGCTCAACCCCAAGGATGGGCTGATCGGTCCGACCGAGACCGGTGGAGTGGCGATCTCCGGCGACGACGGCCAGACGTGGAAGACCTACCACGACGTCGGCCTCGGGAGCTCGACCCAGTTCTTCGGTGCGATCGCGGCAGATCGCGCGGGATGGATCTACTCGGCCGCGGCCGGTGGGTATAGCGGTTCCAACGACACCGAGCCCGACGGCGAGGTGACGTTCAACTACTTCAACCGCGATACGCGCAAGTGGGCATCGAAGGCGATCGAGATCCCGATCCCCGAAGGAGATGCACTGTGGCCGTGGATCGTCGCAGGCGACGATGGACGGGTTGCGGTGACGTGGTATCAGACGCACGGTAAGAACTCGGACAAGTTCTACGCGTACGCGGCATACACGACGAACGGACATGGTTCCTACGTCACCTGTTCGGATGGTGCGAAGCGCTTCGTCGAGCCGCAGTTCTCGGTCACGAACGCATCGGGCCGTCCGATCCACAAGGGCAAGATCTGTCTCAGTGGGACGACGTGCAACGCAAGCACGAACTTCGAAGGCGGCGATCGTCGTCTCGGGGACTTCTTCACGATCAACTTCGATCACAAGGGCAATCTGTTCATCGCCTCGGGAGACACGACCCTGAAGAGCCCGACCGGAGGCCCGAAGCCCGTGGCGAACCCGATCTTCATCAAGCAGGACTCGGGCGCAAAGCTGCTTAAGAAGCCGGACAAGGTCCGTGAGTCGCGGTGCCTGTTCCCGCTGCCCAGCTGCTGAACGATTAGTCTTCGTCCCACATGACAGCCCCAGTCCGGGACAACCCGGATAGGAACCTCGCGCTCGAGCTCGTGAGAGTGACCGAAGCCGCCGCTCTCGCCGCGGCTCGATGGATGGGGCGGGGGGACAAGGAGGCGGCCGACCAGGCCGCGGTCGACGCGATGCGGATCCTGATGGACACGGTTCCCATGGACGGTTGCGTCGTGATCGGCGAGGGCGAGAAAGACAACGCGCCGATGCTCTACAACGGCGAGCACATCGGTAACGGACAGCCTCCGGTCGTCGACATCGCGGTCGACCCGATCGATGGGACGACGCTGACCGCGAAGGGCATGAATGGAGCTCTGGCGGTCGTCGCACTCGCAGAGCGCGGAACGATGTTCGATCCGGGGCCGTGCGTCTACATGGAGAAGTTCGTGGTCGGTGAGTACGCGGCCGATCAGATCGACCTCGATGCACCGATCTCCGACAATCTCGAGAAAGTGGCGAAAGCGAAAGGTGCTTCGGTCGCGGATCTCACCGTGTGCATCCTCGATCGCGACCGCCACGAGCAGATCGTCAAAGAGGTTCGCGCCGCGGGCGCACGTATCAAGTTCATCACCGACGGAGACGTCGCCGGCGCCATCTCCGCGTCACGCGACGCCAGCAGCGTGGATGTGTTGATCGGCATCGGAGGAACCCCGGAGGGTGTCATCGCGGCATGCGCGATCAAGTGCCTCGGCGGGACGATCCTGGGGCGGCTATGGCCGCGCAACGAGGACGAACGACGTGCTGCGCTCGACGCGGGTTACGACCTCG
>JAHWJK010000052.1:0-7700 GCA_019348445.1 Actinomycetota bacterium
TTGTTTCGGAGTACGGGTTCTGCGAGCTCGAAGATGCGCCCGTGATCAACGACCTTCCGGTGGCTACCGAGATACGCACCTTTCCCGATGCGTCGCACCTGGATGATCTACTGCCGCCCGATGGATTTCCGCCTCCCGTGATGGTCGTTTATGGACGGACGTGGCAGGTATTTGTTGAGCCTCCTCATCTCGCTGATGAGGTCGCGGACGTTCTGAATGGAACGGTTCTGGACGGACGTCCGGACGGGCCCCTCCCTACCGGTACGCCGACCGTGATCCTGGACTAGGAATGATGATCCGCACGATCGTCGCGACTCTCGCGAGCGTTGTGGCTGTGTCGGCTTCGGCTGGTTGTTCACCGACCGCGGACGAAGAACCGATTCGGCCCCCCGCTGCGACGGCAACCGCCGACGCGAACGCCGCCACGCCGGAGTTGGACACCACCACGGAGCCGGCAGAAGACCTCACCCGAGCCGCCGCCATCTTCGAGCAAGAGGTTCCGAAATACAGGTTCACGCGACTCCCGACCGGGGCGGACCAGCCGCTCATCGACAAGTTCAAAAGCCTCTTCGGCGGAGTCGACGACGTTGATGTCGCCGTGCGGCGCGTCGAGACCGACGACGGCGGGTTCGTTCCGGTCCGGATGGTGGCCGTCTCCTACACGCTTCCCGAAGGAGTTCCCTTCGGTGCTCTGGCCTATGAGATCGGGCGCGAGTTCCTCGACGCCACGCCAGAGAACACATCTGACTTTGCCGGCGGTCAGGGCGTTTACATGAAGGGCATGACCAATGGACGACCTTCAGAGTCCGTCGCGTTCTTCATCGGAGAAGACGTCTTCGTCTACGCGTTCGGCGCGGGGCGAGATTCAGCACCCACCGAAGAGGTCTCGAAAGCTCTGCTCGACGCGAATCGCTGACCCAAATCTGGTCGGGAAGGCGGGATTTGAACCCGCGACCTCAGCGTCCCGAACGCTGCGCGCTGCCAAGCTGCGCCACTTCCCGAATGAGGCGAGTCTAGCCTCCAGGCTCTAGGTAAAGGAGTGTCGCCTCCGGCCTGCAGTTGAACCTGATCGGCGTGTATCTCCCCGTTCCGAGGCCCGGGCTCACGTGCAGCCACGTACGTCCGATCCGCGACAGCCCTGCCGCCAACGCCCTCGGCAACGAGCAGTTCGTCACCACCGCGCCGAACCCCGGAACCCTCACCTGACCACCGTGCGTGTGCCCGGCGAGCACGAGATCGAAGCCATTGAGCGCCCACTCCGAAACGACGTCGGGAGCATGAACCAACGCGATCGCAAGGTCGTCTTCGGCGTCGCGCTCGATGTGATCCGTGTCGTGCCACTCGAGGTAGGGATCGTCGACGCCCGCTATCCGGATCGTTCCCTTCGCACTCGTGACGATCTCGGTGCGATTGATGACGCTGATCCATCCTTTGGATTCGAGGCCGTTGGTCATCGCTGACTCGTCGCGACGCCGCGGTTCGTGCTTGACTTCGCCACCGGTGAAGTACTTCAGGTAAGACGGGCCCGCGGGAGAGAAATAGTCGTGGGATCCGTAGACGAAGAAGCGTCCGATGCGCGCCTCGATCCCGGCGAGGACCGCGACGAGGTCTTCGATCGCAGCGTCGTCCTCGATCATGTCGCCGGTGGCCGCGACGATGTCGGGGACGAATCCGATCTCGCCCGGCAACTGCTCGAGGAAGCGCCTGAGCCGCGCATCCCCTGCTGCCAGATGCGTGTCCGATAGATGAAGGACCGTCACCGGAGGCGACCCGTGACGGATCGGGACGTTCTTGCGGGTCAACCGGTACCGGTACGGCTCGAGGAACGCATAGGTGCCTAGAGCTGCACCGATCCCGGCGGCCCAACCTGCGGCTCGCGGCTTTTTCATCCGCGTCGAGGATACTTTTCGCGTGCGCCTGAGCCTGAGGTGGAAGATCGCTGGTGGGTTCGGGATCCTTCTGCTTCTGATCGCGTTGCTTGGGTGGGTGACGCTCTCGTTGTTCACCTCGCTCAGATCGGTGCAAAGAAGGGTCTTCGACGATGCCATCCCTGGATTGATCGCGGTCGACGAGATCGTGCGGTCGTACACCGCGCAGTCCGCGGCCGTGCGCGGTTACCTGATCGGGAGCCAACCGACGCTCCTCGGGCAGTACGAGGACGAGAAGGCGAACGCCCAGTTCTGGCAGGAACGCGGCGCCGAGCTCTTCACGTCCGGTCAGGAAGCCGACCTGCTGAGACGCATCGCCGCGACCGGGACGCAGTTCCAGGAACTCGTGGACGAGAGCGTGATCCCCCTCGCGACGCGCGGCCAGCGGTCGCAGGCGTTCCGCGTCCTCGGTCAGGACGGGACGCCGTTGATCTCGCAGATCGAGACCCTCGGGACTCTGCTGCGGAACTCGCAGGACGAAGCGGTCATGGAGCAACAAAGCGAAGTTCGCGCGCGTTCGAACACGACCATCTTCGCCCTCATCGTGCTCACTATCGGTGCGCTGGCGGTAGGCGGAGCAATGGCGGTGGTGTTGCCGCGCGCTCTCGTCGGCGACCTCTCCAAGCTGGTCGATGCGGCGCGGGCGGTAGAGCGCGGTGACTTCGATTACCCGCTCGAGGTCGAGTCTCAGGACGAGATCGGCGAGGTCGCAACTCGGTTCCGTGAGATGCAGGTCGGGCTCAAGCGCCTGCAGCAGCTGGCATTGCAGGACCTGGAGCTCCAGATCGCAGCCTCGATCCAGCAGAACCTCGTGCAGCGAACGTTGCCCGCGACGCCGGGCGCGCGTATCTATCCGATGCAACGACAGGCGAACCTCGTCGGCGGCGACTGGTACAACGTCGACGTCGAGGGCCGCACGCTGTCGGTGGTGGTCGGGGACGCGTCCGGGAAAGGGATCGCGGCGGCCATGATGGCAACGCTTGCGCTCGCCGCCGTTCGTGCCGAGCATACGCGCGGCGCATCGCCCGCCGAGCTCGTCCAAGCCGCGAATCGAACTTTGCGCGAAGCAACCGAAGTGGAATCGTTCACGACGTTGATCTATGCGATGGTCGACCTCGATACCGGTGTCGCGCGCTGGCTCAACATGGGTCACCATCCTCCATTCGTGATCCGCTCCGACGGATCGGGGCCGCGCGCGCACTTCCTCGAGGGACCACAGAACAGAGCACTCGGCTGGTTCGACGATCCGGGGACGTCGGAGGCGACGGTCGATCTGGCCGCCGGAGACCGCCTCCTCCTCTTCACGGACGGGTTCCTCGAAGCGAAGTCACCCGACGGCGAGGTATTCGGCCACAACCGTTTCGCGGAGACGATGCAACGCCTGTCGGCGCTTTCGCCGGACGCTCTCATCGACGAGCTGACGGCGGAGGTGGAGCGATTCGCAGCCGGTAAGCTGGACGACGACCTGACGATGCTCGTAGTCGAGTGGGCGGGGACCCAGGCGGACGAGCCGACCCCTGCACAGCGGGGAGACCAGTGATGGCACAACAGAAGATCGATATCGATATCACCAGCGCCGACGGCTTTCGGGTTCTGAAGCCGACGGGCGACTTGGACGTCTACACCGTCGGCAGCTTGCGCGACGCGATCGCAAGCATCCTGGAAGAAGACACGCCGCACGTCGTTGTGGATCTCGATTCGGTCCCGTTCATGGACTCGTCGGGTCTGGGCGCACTCATGGGCGGCGTTCGGAGATTGCGCGAGGCCGGGGGAGACCTGGCGATCGCGTGCACTCGGGAACAACACCTCAAGCTCTTTACGATCACCGGGTTCGGCGAAGGCGTATCGATCGCGCCGACGGTCGAAGAAGCCGCCGAGGGTTTCCGCTCTTAGTCGTCTTTCCTTCGCGCCGCGCGTGACCTGAGCCATACGACGACGACCAACATCGTCAGCACCGCGACGACCGCGGAAGCTACCGAGACCAGGATGACCTGCGACGACGTCATGCGAGACTCGTAGGCTACATGCCGCTTCAGGACACGTTTCAGTCGATCGCGTTCTCGGTTACACGTTTCACCGGCTTCACGGCCAACGCGATCATCATCGGCCTCGTGCCCATCTGCATCCTCGTTCTGCGACCCGCGTTCGCAGGTCTCGATCCCGGTGACTGGCGCGATGGGAAGAAGCGATTGGCGACGCGTTTAGAAGATCTCGTGCAGGCGGCGCTCGTCGCGTCGGCGACCGCCACGGTCATCGGGATCTTGCTCCAGCTCGCGATCCTCGCGGGGGCCGAGGGCCAGATCACTGGAGAGTCGTTCACCACGCTCGCGTCGACTCCGTTCGGTCGGGCCTACCTGGTTCGGTTGCCGTTGTTGGCGGGATTGACCGTGTTGCTCCTCAATCGTGTGCGCGACTCCGCTCTGGCGGGTGCCGGGGACGGCGAGACGATGCCGAGTACGGCGTGGTGGGCGACGTGGGTCGGTCTCGGCACGCTCCTGCTGGCGACAACTTCGTTCTCGGGTCACGCAGCCGTCGGTCGGCCGCGGGTCCTGTCGATCGGTAACGACGTCGTCCATCTCCTGTCGGGGGCCGTGTGGTTCTCGGGCATCATCGTGCTCTCGACATTGGTCCCGTATGCGTGGCGCCAGGTGTCCGAGTCGGATCGCGTCGAGCTGCTCGCGCCGCTGGTGATCCGTTTCTCCAAGGTCGCGTTGATATCGATCACGATCGTTGCCGTCACCGGCGTGGTCAATTCGTTGTTCGACGTCGCCCGGCTGAGAGATCTCGTCGAATCCGGCTACGGGATAACGCTAAGCGTCAAGCTCGTTCTGTTCGTCGGAGTGCTGGCGTTGGGCGCGGTGAACCATCGCTACGTACGCACGCGTCTGGAACGGCGTGACCGCGTCGGACGGGTTGCGCGGCTGTTTCGGAGATTGATCGTTGTCGAGCTCGCGATCGGACTCACGATCATGGGAGTGACCGGCGTGCTCACCGGGATGCAGAAGACGCGGGAGTCGGGCGGAGGATCTTCCGTTACCGCACGCCCGACGCTCTGAGGATCGCGCCGCCGAGGACTCCCAGCGCGAGGCACAGACCGAGCGCCACGAGAAGCGTTGTCGAATCCGCGCTACTCAGTAGCTTGCGCGCGGTGTCATCCGGCGAGGTGATCCCGGGGATCTCTCCGCTCGCGAGCGCGTCGTCGTTCTCGTTCGAGCCGTTGCCGTCGTGGTTACCGTGGTCTCCCGAGCCCGTCGGTGCGTGATCCGAATGTTGCTCGTCGCCGGTGGAACCATGTCTGTCGTGATCGCCGCCGCCGGCGGAGTGGTCGGTCACGTCGTGGTCGCCACCACCGTCGTGGCCGTTTCCGTCATGGCCGTTGCTGTCGTGGCCGTTGTCTTCGTGCCCATTTCCGTGCTTTCCGTTGTTCCCGTTGTGACCGTTGTGACCGCCCGAACCCCCGTCGCACGCCTTGCCCGCGTGCGCGGTGAACGTGAAGTGCCCGGTCGCCGTGCCGGTGATCCCTCCGAGGCCGACCGCCATGTACTCGACGTGGTACTCGCCCGAAGGCTTGGCCGTCAGCGTGGTCGACATCGTGTTTACCTCGACCTCCGTCTTGCGGTTGGAGACTCGACGTCCGCACTCGTCCTTCACCACGAGGCGGGACGATCCGTCGAGCGGTTCGTCGAACGTCGCTTCGACCCGGTCGGGCGGCTGGTGGACCGTTTCTCCGTCCGACGGCTCCGAGCTCAGGTATTGAGGCGCGGCTTGAGAGGCCACGGCAGGGAGCGCGGCGGATAGGACCAAGGCGGCGGCGTAGCAGCCGGTCACGAACTTCTTCATCTCTTTAGGTGGTTCTCCACGGCGGAAATCCCTCCTGTACGTACCCAAGCCTACGGAGGGGGCGTGGTTAACAAGAGCTAGTAGTCATAGTCGTGATTCCGGAGGTGGAAAAGGCCCTGATGGGCTATAGGGATTCTCGCCCGCCGACACTAGTGTCTCAACGGTACTGGGAGGCCAAACCTAGACAGCGAGGAGGTCGAATCTTGTCGGCGTTGCTCGATCAGGACTGGCGTGCACAAGCTCTCTGCGCCAAGTTCGACCCCAATCTGTTCTTCGCCCCCGGTGCAGTGGAGCACAAGGAAGCGAAACGCGTGTGCCGGGAGTGCCCCGTCCGCATGGAGTGCCTCACGTACGCGATGAACACGCCTGTCGACCACGGCATCTGGGGTGGGATGACCGAGCGTGAGCGGCGGCGTCATCGCCGTCAGCGGACGCAGCTGCTCCTAGGCGCGTAACGCAAGCTCCAAGATCACGCACTCGTCACGCCATCTCTGCGCGGTGTCTTCGGGTGCGCCGGGGATGTTCAGCCGCTTCTCCGCGATCCTGTCGGCGATCTCGGTCCAGTCGGGATCTTCTCCGCGGATGACTCTGACCTGAGCGGGAAGTTCCGCTACCGACGCGTTCCTGCCCTTCCAGCGAAGGATCACGTCGCACTCCTTCATCTTCTCGGCCCCCGGTAACACCTGCTGGCGTTCGCCCGACAAGACGTAGATGCGATCGGCTTTCTGGTCGTAGAGGTACCAGACCGGCATCGTGTGCTGACGGCCGTCGACCGACCACCGGAGCCACATGATCGTCGACTTCTTGAGCGATTCGGATATCGCGGACGACGTTGCGGCTCCGGCCTGGATCTGCTGGTGCTCGCCCCATGGGACTTCGTCGTCGACGGTGAAGACGACGTCGGACCACGACTTGTCGGTCGCGGTCAGCACGTACCACGACGACTGCCGGAAGAACTCGTCGATCGCTTCGGCCGGCGTGGCGTAGTCGCCGTACTTCGCGAGCTGAACCTCGCCGTCGGGACGCTCGGCGAATATGAACACCCAGTTGCGATCGCCGGGAGAGAGGTAGGCCTCGGCCCAGTGGACGGTCGGCTCTGCGACTTCGAGGTGAAGGGCGATCGACCGACCCGGTATCTCCGCGGCGAACGGCGTCCAGTAGACCTGCACGATCCGCTTCACGTCACGTTCGACGGTGACGCGAAGAACGGCCTTCGCTCCGGCAGCCTCTCCTTCTTTGAGACCCTGTCGCCCGACGTGGCGCGCGACCTCGTCCGCGATCGTCGCGAGCGCATTGCGCGTGGTGTCTACGACCGCCATCAGGAGAACGGGGAGTGCTCGTAGGCGCTGCGCAGCATGAAGAACGCAGCGGGGGCGAAGCCCCCGACGAACAGTACGAGTTGGCCGTACGCGAATGCTTTCTGGCGCAGCGCGAGGTTCGGCCAGAAATCGAACAGGATCACGCGGACGCCGTTGAGCGCGTGATACAGAACCGCAGCGACGAGCGCGACCTCGATCGGTTTGAACCACCACTGCTTGTAGAGGCTGATGGTCTCGTTGTAGAGCTCGGGGCCGAACCCGACCGCGTACGTGTCGACGATGTGGCCGACGAGGAACGCGAACACGAGGATGCCGGTGACCCGGTGGAACGCCCACGACCACTGGCCGATCCCGCCGCGGTACAGCTTTCCTTCCTTGGCGCGCCCGATGCGAAGGAGACCGAGGAGGATCCAGAACACGAAGATGCCCGACCCGATGGTCAGGACGATGACGAATGCTTCGATGGCGCGAGCGGCGAGCATCGCGGCGAATCCTACCCGTCGCCGAGTGGTGAAATGAGCTGAAATAACGCGGCTGATTCACCACTCGGCGGGTTAGGCGGTGTCGAAGAGTTGCTCGCTGATCGCAACGAGTCCGGGGAAATCGACGGCCT
>JAHWJK010000052.1:7800-11633 GCA_019348445.1 Actinomycetota bacterium
GCGGTGTCGAAGAGTTGCTCGCTGATCGCAACGAGTCCGGGGAAATCGACGGCCTCGCGCTCGAGATACGGGACGCGCGCCCACCGGTGGCGCGGGATCTTGCGCGCTAGTGCAGCGAGGTTCTGTTCTTCGAGGTGAACGACCCGCATGAACGCCATCTGGTTCTCGAGCAGCTTCGCGAGCAGGCGCGCGGTGTCGCCGCCGGTCTCCAGCTTCGTGAGTTGCTTCGGCCTGACCTCGATCTCGTCGCCGAGCGACGGGTGGACGCGGTTCACGACGAGGGCGCCGAATGGGAGCCCGGAGTCGTCGAGCCGAGAGGCGAAGAACGTCGCCTCGGACACCGCATCGGCAGATGGTGACGTCACGACGACGAATGACGTCTTGTCGGACTTGAGCAGGTTCGCAACGTCTCGGGCCCGCTGCTTGAAGCCTTCGTACATCCCTTCGAGGTTGCCGAAGAACTCCGCGGTGTCTTGCAGGACCTCGGCCCCCACGATCCTCGTTACGACTTTCAAGAACGCCGTCGCCGCCACGTTGGCGACGCGAAACATGCCGCCACCGGCCTTCATGTACGGGATCAAGAACCACCGCAGCACGCGGCTCTCGAAGAAGTCGGTCATGCGCTTCGGCGCGTCGAGGAAGTCGAGCGCGTTCCGCGTCGGCGGGGTATCGATGACGATCAGGTCGAAGCCGCCGTCGGCATGGAGCTCGTAGAGCTTCTCCATCGCCATGTATTCCTGGGTCCCCGACAACGTTCCCGAGATGTTCTTGTAGAAGCGGTTGTTGATGATCCGCTCTGCTTGTTCGGGTGACGGGGCGTATTGCGTCACCACTCTGTCGAAGGTCGTCTTCGTGTCGAGCATCATTGCGTAGAGCTCGCCCTCGGGTTCGAGGTTCGCGGCGGTGAACTTACGAGCGCTCACCTTCACGGGATCGTTCGACAGCTCCTTCAGCCCTAACGACGACGCGAGTCTCTTCGCCGGGTCGATCGTCAAGACCGCCGCTTTCTTACCTTCGAGCGCGGCCCGCAGCGCGATCGCCGCCGCGGTCGTCGTCTTACCGACACCGCCGGCGCCCGCGCACACGACGATTTCCTTCTTCGCGACGATGTCGGGGATCGGCGAGGTCACAACTTCTCCACGCGTTGTTCGATCACGTCGGCGAGCGTCTCGATGTCGGGCAGCTCGAGGCCCGCGCTGAACAGGAACGGAAGCTCGACGACGGGTTCGTCTATGCCTTTCTTCAGCTGTTTGAGATGGGTCGCCTGGATCGTTCGCCGCGCCTCGAGGAAGTGCGCGTACCCGACGAGGGACTCGATGTCATCGTCGTCGAGCCGCAGTCCGACCTTCTCGGCTTCATCCAACAGAGGTGTGTGGTCGCGTTCGGCTCGCATCCTGACGAGCTCTACCTGCTCGGGCCCGTTGAAGAGTTCGGAGTAGAGCGCGTTCGCGAACACCGGCCCCGCGTCTATCTTCAGCTCGCCCTCCAATGCGGCCGCGGTCTCGAGCGTCTCCGACACCGGCATCTCTTCGGGCAGCGTGACCAGGTGGACGCGCGATCGCTTCGGGTCGCGCAACATCTCGACGAGCCATTTCGCCTGGCGGCGTATCGGCCCCACCCTTACCGCGTCCGACAATCCCGACGGTGCAGACAGGAACGTAAGCATGTGTCCGGCGGCCGGCGCATCGAGGATGATCGTGTCGAAGCCACCTTCGCTGCCGGATGCTTGGCGTCCCTGCTCGAGGTACCAGACCTTGCCGAGCACGAGGATGTCCTTCAGACCCGGCCCGGCCGTCGTGATGTAGTCGACGAAGTGGGTGGACGTGAAGATCTTCGAGAACCGGCGCATGTGGTACTGGACCTGGAGGTATTCCTCGAGCGCGCGGTCCGGGATGATGTTCATGCCCCAGATCCCGGGGAGCAGCTGCGACGGTTCGTAGGTGAGTTCCTTGCCGCCGAGCAGCTTGGCCAGCGTTCCCTTGCGATCGACCTCGGCCACGCACACCTTGCGCCCTTGACGAGCCGCGACGAGAGCGAGCGCGGCCGCGACCGTCGTCTTGCCCACGCCCCCCTTACCGGAGACGATCAGGATCTTGGGTTCGAGAAAGTCTTCCACCAACACCCGGCCTTCCTACCCCGTTCTGTGAGCACATAGCCGCGATCTCGAGGCGTGGTCGCGGGATGAAATGGCCGGTGGGACGATGGAGACGTGAAACGTGCTCTGCTCCTGATCGTTGCGGGCAGCCTGCTCCTGCTGTCGAACCCGTCGGCGGCACAACCACCGCCGGAGCAAACCGTCGACATCATCCGCGTCGAGGGCGCGATCGATCCTCCGATCGCCGAATATCTGCGCAGCCGGTTGCAACAGGCCCAGGACGATGGCGTGCACGCGGCCGTGATCCAGATCGACACGCCCGGTGGGCTCGACGTGTCGATGCGCGACATCATCCAGGAGATCCTCGCCTCCGAGGTCCCGGTCGTCGTATGGGTCGCGCCGCGCGGAGCGAGAGCCGCGTCGGCCGGAACGTTCATCGCGTACGCGGCCGACCTCACGTTCATGGCGGAGTCGACCGAGCTCGGTGCCGCGACCCCGATCAACATCGGCGGCGAAACACCCGACGCGCTCGAGAAGAAGATGGTCAACGACGCGGCCGCGTTCCTCAGAGAGCTCGGCGTGCAACAAGGTCACGATCCGGAGTGGGCCGAAGAAGCCGTCCGCGAGGGAGCGTCGCTCGGCGCAACCGAAGCCGCCGAGCGCGGCGTCGTCAACGGGCTCGCGTCCTCACTCGGCGACCTATTGCGAGCGATGGACGGCGAAACGGTCGAAGCCGGCGACGCCCAGGTCACGCTCGAGACGTGGGACGAAGATGCCGCGACCCCCACCGTTGCCGCTCGCTTCCAGGAACCGAATCTCCTTCAGCGACTCCTGCATGCCGTCTCGACGCCCGACATCGCGTACCTGCTCCTGTTGATCGGGATGTTCGGCATCATCTTCGAGCTCTACAACCCCGGCATCGGCCTCGGCGGCATCCTCGGTGGCGTCGCGTTGTTGCTGGGCTTCTACGCGATGAGCGTGCTGCCGACGAACTGGGCCGGCGTCCTGCTGATCGTTCTTGCGGTCGCGTTCCTTGTGGTCGACCTCCACACCGCGGGACTCGGGATATGGACCGTCGGCGGCATCGCGGCGCTCATCGCGGGCGCGCTCATCCTCTTCTCCGGCGAACTCCTCGACGTAAGCATCTGGGTGATCGTCGCGAGTGTCGCGGGGAGTCTGTTGTTCTTCATCTCGGTGATGACCGCGGCGCTCCGCGTCCGGTTGCGAAAGCCCATCACCGGAGAGGAAGGTCTCATCGGAACCGTCGCGGAGGCAAAGACCGACATCGCCCCCGAAGGAACGGTCGTCACGAAAGGGACGCTGTGGCGGGCCCGCACGATGGAGACGGGGATCGCGGCGGGCGAGAAGGTGCAGGTGAAGGCAACGGAGGGCCTGGTCCTGCTCGTCGAGCCCCTGCACGAGCGACCGGCTGCAGACACCTAACCGCCGAGTGGTGAAATGAGGGCGTATATGCCCCCCGTTTCACCACTCGGCTGAGAGAAAGGAAGTAGATGGAGATTCTCGGCTTGTTGGTGATCCTGTTGTTCGGGTTCTTGATCTTCATCGGGCTCGCGGTCCGCATCGTTCAGGAATACGAACGAGGAGTGATCTTCCGTCTCGGCCGCGTCGTCGGCGCGAAGGGCCCGGGCCTCTTCTTCATCATCCCGTTCATCGATCGCATGGTGAAGGTCAATCTGCAGACGGTGACTCTCGACATCCCTCCGCAGGACGTGATCAC
>JAHWJK010000148.1 GCA_019348445.1 Actinomycetota bacterium
GCTCAACAGCGCGGGTTGGCCGGCGACATTGGTTTCGATTGCCGTATCCGGACCACCGCACCCGTCAAAGGTCGAGTAGCCGTAGTGGATGTGCAATATCTGGTCCTTCTTCCGTAGGACAAGAGTCCCCACTCGGATGCCCCCGACGCGGTTCACGTCCAGATACTTCGGATCGACCATCCAGCCCTTCAGATTCGGTAGGCCTGCGAATCGGTCGCGAGGCAAGACGATCGGCACGTCGATCCGAGGTTGCAGGCGGGCGACGGCTTCCGCCACCGAGATGTAGCGCGCCTTGCGCCACGACGTCGCCGTTTGTGAAGCCTCGGGACTAGCCGACCCGGGAGATTCTGTCGGCGAGATCGGCAGCGAGGCTTCCACCGTCGGCCGCGATCGACTACCGGCGGTAGAGCACGCGGCAACGGCGACGGTCAGCGCGACAAGAACGACCGGTAGGCGTCTCACGTCTATTAGACGTTCGCAGGCACAGGAACGTTCGACGCGCCCTTGCTAGCTCACAGCTTCGGCTACACCTTCCAGGACGCGGTCGACCATCTCGTCGGTGGCCGTAGCGCCCATCAGTCCTACTCGGATCGCCTTGCCGTGCGTCGGCGTCAAACCGCCGGAGATCATGATGCCTTTGTCGAGCAGGTGCTTCTGGATCGTGGCGGGATCGTCCGCCCAGGCAGCGACCACGAGGTTCGCCTCGGCCCCCGCATGGGGAACCGGTTCTAGCCCAAGATTGCGCAATCCCTCGCGGCACTTCTTCGCGAGATCGGCGCGGCTGCCGACAACGGTGTCCACACCCATGTCGAGGATCCGTTGCATCGACGTGAACAGTGCCAGGACGAGGTTCGTCGGCATCGTCACCGGATGCGGGTGCCACGCGCCCCACTCCCGCCGGTACCAGTCCCACACTTCGAGATCGAGGTACCAGGACTGCGGCGCCTGTGTGCGTGATTTCACCCGCTCACGACCCCCGGGCCCGAGCGCCAGGATGCCAAGCCCCGGCGGCGCCTCGAGCCCTTTCTGCGTGCCCGTGACCAGGACGTCGATCCCCATCCGGTCGACGTTTACGAGCTCACCGCCGACCGACGCGATCCCGTCGACCATGTAGACGGCGCCGGCCTCGTGGGCTGCGGACGCGATGTCTTCGATCGGGTGGCGCACCCCTGTCGCGGTTTCGACGTGGACCGACAGGACACCGTCGGCTCCGCGCGCCGCGTCGCGGATCGCATCGGGATCGATAGGTGCGCCGACGTCGACGGGGACCTCGTGCAGCTCCAACCGATGCTGACGCGCCATCTCCATCAAGCGGATCCCGAAGAAGCCGGTGTTCGCGACGACGACCTTTTGACCCGCCTCGAACACGTTGAACAGCGCCGCGTCAAGACAAGTCGTGCCGGTGCCGGGGATCACGTAGGGAAGATCGGATGCTCCGAGAAGCTCGCCGACCATAGCGACCGTGCGGCGATGCACGTCCGTCCAGATGTCGCCGTAATGAGCGATCATCTGGCGCCCGAACACCTCGAGCGTCTCGTCGTGGACCTCGCCGGGCCCGGCGATCATCAACGACGGCATGTCGGCTGGAACGCCGAGGCGGTCCCGCCGGGGCGGGGTGGGCGGGAGCCCGGATGCATCCGGCATAGCGAGGAGATTACCCGCGGTAGGTCACGACCTCGCCGGACGCCGGACCCGTCGCACAGTCACGGTGACGTTACCGCCACCTGTATTCCGGAGCTTGAGAAAGCGCGCGTTCGCTCTAGAAGTGACTTTTGCGTCGCCCGTGACCTCGACGCGGTAACGGCCGCCGTAATGGCGAGCGACGGGCACGAAGACCACGGTTGGAGGACGGATCGAGGCGTCGGCGTCGTAGACGAGTCGGAACAACCGGCTCCGCCTGCGCGGATGGAACCGGAACGACTTCGGAGTCCCGGCAACCGCGTGCGGATAAGTCCTGATCAAGATGTCCGCCTTCTTCTGTTTCAGCGACCGCGGCCGCTCGAGGTCGTCTTTCCACAGGCTCTGCGCGCCACCGGTTCCGGTCGTCGTCGGGTCCTTCCACGTGCCGTAGTGCCAGTACGCCCACGACGTCATCGCCTTGTCGGCAAGCCTCGTCGCGCGCCGCAACTCCTCATCGTCGTCGGTCGCACCGAATTCGGTCAGCATCAGTGTCGATCGGTTCCGCTCGGCTGCTTCGAGTTGGTTCGCGACGGCAACCTTCTCGGTCTCCGGGCAACTCGGATCGTCGCTCGGGCGGACAGGCGTTGATTCACTCCCGGCGATGCAATAGATGTGGAAGCTGATCCCCTGGTTGTCGGCCGGATCGGCTATGGGATCAACGACGCCGACGTTGTTCTTCGCACCGCTGTTCGTGATCACGTGCGGGTCCCACCACACGATGTTGTCGCGGTCTTTCGTGCGAACGGCGGCGATCATCTTCTCCATGAAAGGCTGGAGATACTCGGTGTCGAACTGTGGGCATCCCGCGGGATTCATGCAGCTCTCGTATTGCGCTCCGGGCCACGGTTCGTTGAGGAAGTCGTATCCGATGAGATTCGGCTCGTCACGAAACCGTTCGGCGACGTACGCCCACGCGTCCGCGTATTCCTGCCACAGGTTGTCGTCGTTCTGCCATAGCCGTTCGAACGCGCCGGTGACGCCTGGCGTTAAGTAGTTGCCGGGGAAGCCGCAACAGTTCGTCGCCGGCACGGTCGTCGCCCAGTCCGGAAATCCCTCCCCCTCGTAACGTTCGTGCCACATGTCCTGATGGAAATCGATCTGCACCGCGATATCGCGGCGCGCGAGCATCTTGGTGATGGACTCGGTCTTGTCCAGATACGTGTCGTCGAACCGGTCGCGTTTTGGCTCGGTACCTACGAACAGGTTCCCGAGGCGAACCAGGTTGAGGCCGTGGCGGGCCAAGAACCGGGCATCACGCGCATCGAAATAGCTCTTCGACTTCGGCGCTCCGAACAGCGTGGACGGCGGGAAGTACGGAGGCCTCTTCCACACGGCGTTGACACCGTGGAAAAAGACCGCCCTGCCGTGCCGGTCGCGGATGAACGGAGAATCGACGCGGTACCGCACCGAGTCCTGTGACCAAACCGGCGCCGCGTTCGCCAGCACTCCTACCGCGACGAGCAACGCCGCCGCAACGCGTGCGGAGAATCTCATCCGATCACGGGGACTCAGTCGGTGGATCCGTAGGCGTCGAGCCCGACGACGGGTTGGTTGGTATCGGTCCCGAGTCGCGCAGCATCTCGGTCGCGTGGTTGTGGGTCCCGCGGTTCTGCCAATGGATCGGTGGCACCGAACCAAAACCGAACTTCTGGAACTCGATGTCTTCGCGCGGCGTCGTCCATTCCTGCACGTTCGGCGTCTCCTGTTCGGCGGTCAGTTTCTTCAACGCCGCGTCGAGAGCCGCTATCGCAAGCGACCTGCACGATTCTTTCTTGTCGGTCGAGCGGTTGTCGCAGTATGGCAGTGCCATCCGTCTCGCCGCCTTCTTGTTGAACAGGTT
>JAHWJK010000006.1:0-5319 GCA_019348445.1 Actinomycetota bacterium
TATGTGCGGGAGGCGCCGCCGGGACCCGCCGTTGATGTCGGATCCGGCGCCGGATTGCCCGGGATACCGCTGGCGATCGCGGATCCCGACCGCCACTGGCGGCTGCTCGAGCCCCGAAAGCGGCGGGCTGCCTTCCTGGAGGAGGTGGTGCGCGAGCTCGCCCTGGGCAACGTGGAGGTGGTCGCGCAAAGTGCCGAAGCTCTCGCGGCCTCAGAGGGTGCGACACACGCCGTGGCTACGGCCCGGGCTCTCGCCCCGCCTCCGCAAGCGATCGACATGCTGCGCCCTCTGGTGGTGCCAGGTGGGGCGATCCTTGTCTTTGTGGGCGAGTCCGAAAGCGCCACCAAATACGCCGAAGTCGAGCCCGGCATCGTTAGGCTGGTCGTGTAGGGAACCTTCTGGAAGGAAGTGGATCGGTGCCAACGGCCACCACTGAATGGAAGTTACTGGAATCTCGCCCGATCGGACGCGGTGAGACCCGGCTCGTCTCGGTCGCCAACCAGAAAGGCGGCGTCGCCAAGACCACGACGTCCGTGAACCTCGGCACCGCGCTGGCGCTGCGCGGGCACCGGATCCTGATCGTCGATCTCGACCCCCAGGCGAACGCGACGACCGGGCTCGGGATCGACCGGCGGACCGTCGAGCGCTCGACCTACGACCTCCTGACGCGGGAGGCAACCGTCGGCGACGTCGTGCGACCCACCGCGATCAAGAACCTGTCGGTCGTTCCGGCGTCGCTCGACCTTGCGGGCGCGGAGATCGAGCTAGCGGGAGCAATGGCGCGGGAGAAGCGGCTTGCGGAGGCGTTGGAGACGGCGCGGGGCGACTACGAGATCGTGTTCCTCGATTGCCCTCCGTCGCTCGGACTTCTCACGGTGAACGCGCTCGCGGCGGCCGGAGACCTGATCGTTCCGGTCCAGTGCGAGTACTACGCGCTCGAGGGGCTCGGTCAGTTGGTCGAAACCGCCGATCGTGTGAGGCGCTCACTCAACCCGAATCTACGCGTCGCGGGTTTCGTGCTCACGATGTACGACGGCCGCACGAAGCTGTCGAGTCAGGTCGCCGACGAAGTTCGTTCGCACTTCGGTGATCTCGTGTACTCATCGATCATCCCGCGCAGCGTGAGGCTGTCGGAAGCACCTTCTTACGGAGAGCCGGTGGTGACGCTCGATCCGTCGTCGCGCGGCGCGGTGTCCTATCGCAAGCTCGCCGCGGAGGTAGAGGACCGGTACGGCTTGGAGGTCCATGTCCCACCGCCACCGGAGAAGAAGCCCCAACCAGCGGCCGTCGAAGATCCACCTGCGGTCGTTGAAGGGCAGCGAGGACCGAAAGGGCGCGGCTACGGCACGACCGCGCCCGAACCTCAAGGGATCGACGAGGCGTTTCCTCGTCCTGAGTTCTGGACGGTGTATCGATGAACAAACGTGGTCTCGGGCGCGGTCTAGACGCGCTTTTACCGTCGGCTCCTTCGGTCGCGGAGAGCGACGAAGGATCCGGTTCTCTGAGAGAGGTGTCGGTCGGCGCGTTGACGCCGAACCCGCGTCAACCGCGGTCGGATTTCGATGAAGACGCGCTGCAGGAGTTGACGTCGTCGATCGAAACGCTCGGCATCTTGCAGCCGTTGCTCGTGCGCGAGCTGGGACCAGGACGCTACGAACTCGTGGCGGGGGAGCGACGGTGGCGTGCAGCTCAGCGCGCCGGTATCGAGACCGTTCCGGTTCTCGTCGTCGAGACCGATGAGCGCGGGTCGCTGGAGCGCGCTCTCGTAGAGAACGTTCATCGGCAGGACCTGAACCCGATCGAAGAAGCCGCTGCTTACCGGCAGTTGCTCGATGAAGGTGGACTAACGCAGGAAGCGTTGGGGGAGCGCGTCGGTAAGAACCGGGTCACGATCTCGAACGCGATGAGGCTGTTGGATCTGCCGGTTTCGGTGCAACGCATGATCGCGGAGGGGCGTCTGACGGGGGCACACGGCAAGGCGCTACTCGCACTCGAAGGCAATGCATTCCTGGAGAGGCTGGCGCGTCGTGCCGCAGATGAGCGGTGGTCTACGCGCGAAACGGAAGAGCACGTCCGGCGCTACCAGTCGATGTCGACAACCACCCGATCGACGTCCACGAAGTCATCGGAAGAATCCGCGGCCGCGCTCGACGCGCAGCGCCGGCTGGCGGGACATCTGCAGACGCGGGTTCGCGTCGAGGTCGGCAAACGGAAGGGTCGCATCGTGCTGGACTTCGTCAGCGTTGATGAGCTCGAACGCATCACGAACCTCATCACCGGGGCTCAGGACGGGCCTTCGCACACCGCCGCGATACCGAGCTAACGCGTTTCAGCCAGTTCGAAGAAGCGTCTGACACCGGCGGCGATCGCGTCGGCGACGCTACTCAAGAACTCGTGGTCCTCGAGGCGCTTCGCCTCGTCCGGGTTCGTGATGAAGATCGGTTCTACCAACACCGCCGGCATCCTGGTCTCTCGCAGGACCGGGTAGGAGCGGGCGTGGCTGCGGCAATCTCTTAGGCCGAGCTGCACGAGTTGTTCTTGGATCTGCTCCGCCAGGTTCTCGCCGGCGCGCGACCCGCCGAAGTAATAAGTAGACGTTCCTTCCGCGGTCGGTTCGGCGTGTTCGTTGAGGTGGATCGACAGGAAGACGTCCGCGTCGACCTCGTTTGCTCTCATGGCTCGCTCGCTCATGTCGGGTGCTTCGGGTTCGGTTCTCGTGAACCGAACCTTCGCGCCCAGCGACGCGAGACGGTCGGCGAGGCGCGTCGCGATCGCCCAGCACGTGTCTGCTTCGTTCGTCCCGCGCGACGTGACAGCGCCCCGGTCATCGCCTCCGTGACCGGGATCTATGACGACCATCGCGGCCGCTATGCCGCGTTTCTCCATGCGGCGCAGCTCCTCGCGCAGATGCGCCGACGTGCCCGGCCGGTCGACTCGCAGGCCCATCAAAGCGGCGTGGCTAACGAGGCCGAAGATGCCGTCGCCCGCGACGCCATACTCCTTCTGGAACGCGCGCACGGCGCGGTCGGTGGCCACACCGAAGATGCCGTCCTCCTTCCCGGCATCGAAACCAAGTGCATTGAGCCGGGCTTGCAAGCTGGCGATGTCGTCGCCCCGCATCGGCGGATGTTTGAGGTACAGGTCGCGATCGCCGAGGTACCACGACGCTTCGACGATCTGGTTCCACGTGTCGGGGCCGACGATCCCATCGACGAGGATGCTGCGGTCCTGCTGGAACGCGCGTACTGCGGCGGTCGTGCTCGGGCCGAAGAACCATCCTTCGTCCTCGATCTTGTATCCGAGGGCGCGAAGGCGGGACTGAACGTCCGCGACCTCCTTCGAGCGGTCGCCTTCGCGGATCAGGTCTGTCATTGCGCCTCCGACACCGATTGCCGGTACAGCTTTCTCATGAGCGGATAGGGGTTGATCCACCTGCCATCCGTCTCTTGGATCCCGAGATGCAGATGGTAGGTGAACTCGTCGGAGTGGCCGGGGGTTGCTCCGTAGCCCGTGTTCCCCACCTCGCCGATCACCGTCCCCGCCTCGACGCGGTCGCCCATCCCCAGACCGGGCGCGAAGCGACGCATGTGCGCGTAGAACCAGTACCGGCCGTCGTCTCCCCTGATACCGACACGCCACCCCGAGTAGAACAGCCACCCGATCTCCTCGACCGTGCCCGGGTAAACCGCATGGATCGGCGTACCCGGCTCGGCGAAGATGTCGTTGCCTTCGTGGACGCCGTCCTGGACCCATCGCCTCGTGGTGGCGTCGAAGCGCATCCTCGGTGCATGCCAGTCATCGGTGAAGTTGATGACCGAGAACCAGGTGGACCGTGCGACCGGAAACGTCATGTCCTCGATCACCACCGGGCGGAGGTAACCCTCGGATGCGCGGCTCGGCGCGGCGAAAGCGACGGCAACGACGACAAGCAGGAGATAGCGCGCGACCTTCAGGGCTGCAGCCCCGATCAACCGTCGTGCTGGGCTTCTAGGTAACGCTCGGCATCGATAGCGGCCATGCATCCCATCCCTGCTGCGGTGATCGCTTGCCGGTAACGAAAGTCGACCACGTCGCCTGCCGCGAAGACGCCCGGTACGGATGTCTCGGTGCCCTCTCGTTTGGTGACGATGTACCCGCCCGATAGCTCGAGTTGGCCTTCGAACAGCGAACTGTTCGGTGTGTGGCCGATCGCGACGAAAACACCGCCGGCCGCTATCTCAGACTCGTCTCCCGTCCTGACGTTCTTCAGTCGCGCTCCCGCGACCTTGCCGTTACCGAATATCTCTGTCAGAACAGAGTCCCAGATGAAGTCGATCTTCGGATTGTTCAGCGCGCGGTCCTGCATGATCTTCGATGCGCGCAAGGTGTCGCGCCGGTGAACGACGGTCACCTTCGAAGCGAACTTCGTTAGGAAGATCGCCTCCTCCAAAGCGGAGTCTCCGCCCCCGACGACGAGCAGTTCCTGATCGCGGAAGAAGAAGCCGTCGCAGGTGGCGCACGTCGACACACCGTGCCCGAGGAGTTCCTTCTCGCCCGGTACTCCGAGCATCCGCGCCGACGCTCCGGTCGAGATGATGACCGAGTGGGCGGTGAAGGACTGGTCGCTCGTCTTCACCTCGAACGGCGACGTCGAGAAGTCGACGCTAGTGACGTTGTCGGTCAGGAACTCCGTGCCGAACCGACCCGCCTGTTTCCGCATGCGTTCCATCAGCTCCGGCCCCATGATCCCGTCGATGAAACCGGGATAGTTCTCGACCTCGGTTGTGAGCATGAGCTGCCCGCCCGCTTCGACACCTTCGATCATCAGCGGCTGGAGGTTCGCCCGCGCCGCATACACGGCCGCGGTTAGGCCGGCCGGCCCCGAACCGATGATCACGACGTCGCGCGTTTTTTCCATCTCGTCAACCTACCAACGGGAATGCGCCACGCCCTGTTCCTGAGAGGTCAGTTCGCGGTTTCGATCCTGCCTTCGACGAAGTCCACTGCAACGTCACACGAGCCCCGCTCCCACGCCCATACCATGTAGCGATCGAGTGGCCCCGACGAGCGCCGCGTCCATGCGAACCCGAGAACCAGGACTTCTTGCCCGTCCAACTTGCCGACCGACCCGAACGTCGGAATGGTCGGATCCGACGTCTCCAGAACCTGCTCGGCACAGTCCTCGACCTGGGCGGCGACGTCGTCTCCAGCTCTGGCACGGGCGGAATCGACGAGCTGTTCGAGGAGCGTCCGGTTCCCCCTCGCGTCCTTTGCCGAGTAAGAGGCCGCGAAACTCACGCTCTCGAGGCTGCTCTCTCCCCGCTTCTGCAGGTCGGCACC
>JAHWJK010000006.1:5419-11095 GCA_019348445.1 Actinomycetota bacterium
TCCTGCGAGATCCCGCTCATCACGCCACGCTGTAGCGCAGCGCGTTCGGCGGCGGTGAGTCGCTCGCTGCTGTTGCCGCGCAAGGCCTCGAGGCCGCGGCGTTCCGTCGCGCACTCGTGGCACGAAGCTAGGTGAACTTCGATCGCGCCCGCGACATCCTGCGGCACCTCGCCGTCGAGGAATGCCGGCAGCAGCTCCGAGCAACGGTCGTGATCCATCGCGTCTGTCATCTCTGCCCCTTGGACGGCCCCGGATGCGTCTGGGGTTCCAGGAGGTCCGCGAGTCGTCGTCGGCCGCGGCTGATCCTCGACTTCACGGTTCCCACCGGGACCCCTGTAGCGGTCGCGATCTCCTCGTATGAGATCCCCCCGAGGTCATGCATGATCACCGGCTCACGGTATTCGTCCGGAAGCTTTGCAAGCGCTTCCTGAACGTGCAGCCGCGTCGTCACTCCCTCGTCGACCGAACGCTGCTGCGGGTCGCGATCCGCGATCTCGTTCACGTCGTCTTGGGCGCTCCACCTGTTCTTCTTCCGCGCGAGGTCTTTGCACGCGTTGATCGCGATCCGATAGAGCCACGTCCCGACCGCCGATTCGCCCCGGAACGATTTCGCCTTCCTGAATGCAGCGATGAATGCTTCCTGAGTGGCGTCGAGCGCGTCGGAGCGTTCGCCGAGCATCCGAAGCGCCATCGCGAACACGCGATCTTCGTGCCGGCGCATCAACGCACCGAACGAGGCACCGCTGCCCGCTGCGGCCTTGCTCAATAGCTCCGCATCGGACAGGTCTTCGTCACGAGCCAACGAATCTCACCTCGGCGATCTCTGCGGTTCCCGCGCCGCCCGGCAGCTGAGTGATCCAGATCAGCCAGTAGCGTCCCGACCGACCGACCTCAAACGTCTCGTTGGCTTCGATCGAGTCGGCATCGTCGATGAGATCCAAGGAGGTGTGGTCGCCGGCGGGAGGCTCGTCCGACGCGCGGATCTCGATGGACATCTCGGCGCTGCCCACGACCTCGACGGCGTCGACGTCGATGGTCTCGCCGAGGTCGAACAAGAGACCGACGCCGGTCTTGCCAACCCCCTCGAAACCGTCGTCGTAGTTCTCGGTCGTCCACGCCGACGCCGGGTTCCCGTCCCACGCCAGCGGAACTTCCCCTGCGTGTTCGCTGTCGTCGCCTCCGGGATCGAAATCGGTGACGCTGGAGATCGGGAGCGTCGTCCCGACCGCGCCGTCACCGCGATCAGCGGGGACATCGTTCCCGTCTTCCTCGGCCGAAAGTAGCCACGTGGCCGCGATCGCGACGAGGACGACGACGGCGATCAGTACCACGACGCGCGCGACCCACGACGCATCACCGTGATGTTGCTGGTGACGCGGAGCCGCCCGCGCGGCGGTGGGCCTCATCACCGAGGTGGTGGATCCCGCGCGTTTCGCCAGCTCCGCTTTGAGCTCTGCCGCGCTCGCAGGTCGCTCGACCGGATCTTTGTGAAGGGTGCGGAGGATCACGCCTTCCAACTCTCGAGGTATTCCCGCGCGGATGCTGCGCAGCGGCGCCGGCTCCTCCTTCAGGTGCTTCAGCGCCGTCGCTACCGGCGTGTCCGCGGAGAAAGGGGCGCGTCCGGCCGCGAGTTCGTACAGGACGACGCCCAACGAGTAGATGTCGGACCGTGCGTCGGGTTCTTCGCCACGCGCTTGTTCCGGCGAGATATACGTGACGGTGCCGAGTAGCGAGCCGCTCGTCGTGACGTCCTTGCCGGTGAAAGCAGCCTTCGCGATCCCGAAGTCGCTCACCTTCACGGTGCCGTCGTCAGCCAGGAGGACGTTTGCCGGCTTTATGTCCCTGTGGATGACGCCGTTTCCGTGGGCGTACGCGAGCGCATCACAGATGGCGCTGCCGATCGCGTAGATGCGGTCCGGTTCAAGCGGGCCTTCCTTGACGGCGACTTCTTCCAACGTCCCGCCCCCGCAGAACTCCATGACTATGAAATGGCGCTCGTCGCCGGCAGTTCCCTCGGTGCCGGTGTCGTAGATCGAAACGATGTTCGGGTGTGTGAGTCGCGCCGCGGCCAGAGCCTCACGGCGGAAGCGCTCGAGGAACGTCGCGTCTCGGGCGAGTTCCGGGTGGAGGATCTTCACGGCGACCGTCCGGGCCAGGACCTCGTCGCGAGCGCGATAAACCGAACCCATCCCTCCTGCAGCTACGAGTTCTTCGAGCGCGTAGCGCTCCGCCAGCACGCCGAGGTCAGCCATCAGCGTTTAGTTGGTGCCGGCTTGACCGGTTTCGGTCGCGAGTGTGTGTTTCTCGAGAGGGGCGATCAGATGCGTGACGAGCGTGTTCGCTCGTCTCCTGAGCCGGACGTGGACGATCCCCTGGTCGTCGATCTCGGTTCCCCGTCGAAGGACGCGCGCATCCGACACACCATTGGCGTCGTCCTCGATATACGTGACCGCGAGATCGTAGATCTGCGAGTCCGGGAAGATCCGTCCGCCGACGTTCTGCTCGCTGATCGTGATCGAGACCGATGCCGCGGCCTCCTCTGCGGACGACGCAAGGGTCACCTTGTTCACGACGATCGAGCCGACCTCGAAGAGGATCACTCCCACGACCGCCAAGAAGAGGATGACGCGGAACAGCCAGCTCAGAACCACTCCGGATTGATCGTCTGCCCACTTCATCTCATTGATTATCGGCGTGCGCGGCCCCGGCATCAACGACTGCCCCTTCGAACCAGGCGGCGCACCTGCGTCATCTCCTCGACGCGTAGCAAGTGGGCGAGTCCGAGATAGGCCGCAACACCGACGACGACCGGGATGACCAGGACGAGAGCTTGTTGCGCAAAGCCGATCGGCCGGATGACGTTTTCGATTCCCACGGATGTTCCCCACACGATGATCCCCATGAGTAGACCGGCGGCAGAGATGCGCACGCAGCTGTTCACGACGCGTCTCCGATCGAGCCCGCCCGTCCGCCGGGCGAGGACGAAACCTTGGACCGCCGTCCCGAACAGGTATGACGCCGCATGCCCCAGCGCCAACCCCTCGACGCCGATGAGGGCGAACATCGGGACGTTGATCGCGATGTTCACTCCGGTCGTCGCGCAATTGATCAGGAACGGCGTGCGAGTGTCTTGCAGCGCGTAGAACGCGCGCAAGAAGAGCTGGAAGATAGAGAACGGGACGAGTCCGATGACGAACACACGTAGGACGCTCGCGACGAGCTCCGTCGAGCGCGGCGTCATGACCCCACGTTCGAGGATCCTGACTACAGCTTCGCCGAGGACGAAGTAGCCCACCGCTGCCGGCAGGATGAGGAAGAAGGTCGCGCGGATGCCGGTTGACAGTCGCTCGCGGAACGCGTCCCACCGCTCGTTCACCGCGTGCTCGCTGAGTCCGGGTAGAAGAGCAGTGAATATCGATACCGCGAACAGTCCCTGAGGAAGCAAGAAGAACGTGAAGGCGTACGCGTACGCGGAATAGCCGCCCTGTTCGCCGTTCGCGAGCCACTGCACCGTCAGGTAGCCGATCTGGTTCGTGATCACGTAACCGATCACGAACACCGACAGCCGCACGAGCTTGCCGACGGAAGGGTGTTGCATCGAGAACGTCAACCGGTACTTGCCGAGGCCGCGCAGGAACGGCAGTTGCGTGACGGCCATCAGGATGACGCCGCCGGTGGTGCCGAGTCCGATCACCCACAGCTGCGTCGACGTGACCGATTGCAGTGTCACCTTTTCGTACGCCTGATGGAACGCGATGAAGACGGCGATCACGGCGACGTTGTTCAGGACCGGGGTGTACATCGGCGCACCGAACCGCTTGTGAGCGTTCAGGAGTCCCGCCGTCAGCGCGGCGATGCCGTAGAACACGATCTGCGGCAGGAAGAGGCGCAACAAGAACGTCAAGACCTCCTGCTGCGTCTCGACGCATCCACTGCACCGCACCGCGTAGAACCGGGCGATCAATGGTGCCGCCAGCACCGCGATCGTCGTGATGCCGACGAGGATGACGACGCAAACGTTGACGATCGCCGACGCGACCTCCCACGCGCGCTCCCGGCCCTCTTTCTCGATCAGCTCGACGAAGATCGGGACGAAGACGGACGTGAGAACGCCTCCGAGGATCAGCTCGTAGAGGATGTTCGGAGCCGTATTGGCGAGGTTGAATGTGTCGGGCAACTTCGACTCGGCGACACCGAGCGCGGCCGCTATCGCTACGACGCGCAGCAGGCCTGTAGCTCGAGACAGAACCGTCCCGAACGACATCACAGCCGTCGCTCGGGCGAGAGACCTCACGGCGTTGTCTCCGCTTCGGGTCCCCTACGGTTGCGGATCGCTCTGGTTATGTAAAAGAGCACCAGGAACGCGAGCGCTCCAAACGTGAGGCCCAGAGCGATCTCGTTGAATTCCGTCGAGCGCACCTGCACCTCTTTCCCGTCGATGCGCCGTCCGTTGGGCGTCTCGACCGTCACGAACACGGTGAAGATGCCGCTCGACGGCGCGGCGACATCTACGCTGAGTTGGTGTAGCCCTTGCGCTTGGACGGTTCTCGCGAACGTTTCGTCGAGCCGCAGATCGCTCGATCTGATGCGAACGGTGACACTGACGTCGTAGTTCGCATCGTTGAAGACCTCGACCGGTATCTCCGCGCGGCGCGAGGTGAGCGTGATCTCGTCGCTTCCGCCGACGGTGATCTTGTCGAGCTCTCGTTGTCCTGCGTCTGCCGCCTCGGCGGCATACCGCTCGCCTTGCAGGAGCAGCACCGGATCCGTCCACCACAGCCGGCTCTCGCCGACCAGAGTGGTCCGCGTCAGACGTTGCAAGAGCGACTGTGGTGGTTGAACGGTGCGGAATGCCTCGATGATCTCGTGAGCTTCGACGATCTGCTCGAAGTAATCGTCCGGCGGCTCGTTTACCAGTCGCGGGACCACGAATCTGATGCGGCGCTCGCTCGGCTCTACCTGCTCCGCGAGTCTCGCCAGTCCTTGCCGCGGCGTGAACGTCCGCAACCACGGCGCGTCGCGGAGACCGCTGAACAGAAGCTTCGTGAGGCGTGGTCGCGGCTGCCACAGGGGCGGCAGCCCGATCGCAACGATGCGGTCGGTCCGGCTGGGAACTTCCTCGCGGATCATCGCCGTCTCCGCGAACAATCGCTGTAGCGCGCTTCGTCCGCCGTCGGGACCGGCAAGCTCCTCGATGCGGTCCTGGATCCCGCTGTCGAGCACGTAGCCGGTTGATCTTCCGGAAGATGTACTTACCGTGATGGCGCACGTGAAGCTCAACGGCGCCTCGGGGCATCCGCCGCCGGTGGGATCGTCGAGACCTTCGAGCGACTCCTCGGCGAACAGCGCGAACCGCGCCGCGTCGAGCTGCTGGAGTTGTTCGAGCGATACGTGGTTCAGACGTCCGTCCGGTGTGTAGATCCATCTTCGTGTCGGCGCTTTCCCGACGGTTTGAGCCAATACGACTTCGGCTTCGCGTAGATGTTGTTTCAGGTGTTCGGCGGCGATCGGAGACGTCTGGTGGAGCACCGGACGGAACAACGTCGGGAGGTCGGGGAACGAATAGGGGCTGAGGATGGATTGCACCGACCGACGTCCCGCGACGCGTTGCAGGGACGACAGGACGTTTCGTGCCTCGGCCGATGTCGTCTCGCCGTCGTCATCGTCGCGGCGAAA
>JAHWJK010000006.1:11195-16979 GCA_019348445.1 Actinomycetota bacterium
GCACTGCCGGAAGGCGGAACTCGGGAGGCGTCGGGTAGTAGATGAGCTGCGTCGACACAGATGCGAGAACGGCACCGGACCGGTCCAACACCGAGACCGTGAGTGGATAGACCCCAGATTCACTCGTCAGCGCGATCGACTGAAGCTCGTCTACCGGCTGGTCGATCTCACGCACCACGCGGCCACCAGGAGGGATCTCCTCGTCCGGCGCGTCGATCGCGGTGATCAGGCTCGCTTGGAAGGTCGCGGGAACCTCGAAGCTGTCGTGTAGCTCCGAACGACTCAGGACGCGAGCATGGGCCGCAACCGTGACTATGTAGCCGCTGATCGCTGTCGGCCCCGGGTTCGACAGCCGCAGGCGGATCGCAAGCGAATCACCTGGTGCGTGCCACACCGGCTGCCGGATGAGAGCGACATCGAGCTGCCCAGGCTGCCCCCGGGTCGGAGGCGCCGCGGCGATCACGAGCGAGACGGAGGCGAGGATTACGAGGAAGCGGCGGGCCACGCCTCAGGAGCATAGGGGCGGCGACGGCTTGCGGGCGGGAGGTGCCCTACGTGAATCAGCCTCCCCGCGGGCGGGGAGGCTGGGAGACCTTGTTTAGTGGGAGGCGGCTACGCTACTTCGACCCGCCGATCCGGCCGATCTTTTGATAGAACTCCGAGCCGTAGCGCTGCTTGGTGGTTTCGCCACCTTTCTTTCCGCCGATCTTTCCGATACGTCCGAAATGATCGCCTCCGTAACGCTCTTTCGTGGTGCGACCACCCTTGCGCCCGGCCTCCGATCGGCTCATCTTCGTGGTGGTGTCTTCAGACATCTGTAACCTCCGCCCTTGCGGTGCTTCCTCGACGTGTGATGAGGTACCTACCCGGGCAGAAGGGTGCCAAAACGGCTCAACCGACGTGCCGGACATGCCGATTCCGTTCTAGGTCGAACTTCTGGGAGAAGACAAGACGCGCTGATGGCCCTCGACATCCAAGAGTTGCTTCGTTACGTCGTCGACAAGAAGGCGTCGGATCTTCATGTGAAGGCCGGCGGTCCCCCCTATATCCGGGTCAACGGTCACCTGATGAAGGCCGAATTCGACCCCCTGACTGCTGCGGACTGCGAGCGCGCGGCGATGGAACTGATGACCGACGATCAGGCGACGCGTTTCAAGCTTGGCGGCGAGGTCGACTTCGCCTACGCGGTCAGCGGCCTCGGCCGGTTCCGCGTCAACGTCTTTCGCCAGCGCGGGAGTGTCGGCATAGCCATCCGGCGCATCCTGCCGGGCTCGCCCTCGTTCGAGACCCTGGGATTGCCGCCCGTCGTTAAAACCCTTGCCGCGGAGCATCGCGGTCTCATCCTGATCACGGGTCCGACTTCATCGGGGAAGACGACCACCACCGGAGCGATGATCAATCACATCAACGCGACGCGGTCGTGTCACATCCTGACGATCGAAGACCCGATCGAGATCCTGCACGCCGATCGCGAGGCGATCGTGAACCAGCGCGAGATCGGTCTCGACACGAACAGCTTCGCCTCGGCTCTGCGGTCGGCGATGCGGCAAGACCCCGACGTGATCTTCGTCGGCGAGATCCGTGATCCCGACACCGTGAAGGCCGCGCTACAGGCGGCCGAGACCGGTCACCTCGTCATCTCGACGCTGCACACGACCGACGTCCCGGAGACGGTCAACCGCATGATCGACTTCTTCCCGCCGCATCAGCAGAAACAGATCCGTGTGTCGCTCGCGGCGTCGTTGAAAGGGATCATGTCGCAGCGCTTGCTTCCGCGAAAAGATGGAGGCGGGCGCGTCCCGGCGATCGAAGTCATGGTCATGAACGGCCGGATCCACGATCTGATCCTCGACCCAGATCGAACGCACGAGATCATCGACATCGTTGCGCAATCCGGCTTCTACGGGATGCAGACTTTCGATCAGGCGCTTCTGAATCTGTATCGCGCAGGACTCGTGAATCTCGAGGACGCGCGTGCCGCAGCATCCAACCAGCACGATTTCGAGCTCGCCCTCCGCCAAGAAGGCCTGCAGACAGTCTCATAACCGTTCTCTGCTAACAATCCGCCCCCTAACGGGCGTGCTGCGACGCGCAGAACGCTGACGTTCCCTCGCTTAACGTCGCGGCTATGGAAACCGTGTCGGAGCTGCTGTCCGACGACTCCCTCGTGATGCGACTCGCGGCCGCTTTCAGGCGCGCCGGCCACGATCTCTACCTCGTCGGGGGGCCGGTACGGGACATGTACCTGCGCCGCCCCCACGTCGATCTCGACTTCTCTACGGGAGCGACTCCCGAAGAGACGCTCGAGATCGTGAAGAAGCTGTCGACGACTCAATGGCTGCAGGGGATGAAGTTCGGAACTGTGGGAGCCGAGATCGATGGGGTCCATCTCGAGATCACGACCTTCAGAACCGAGCGCTACGAGGTCGACTCGCGCCACCCTCGGGTCGAGTTCGAATCGGACGTCGAGACCGACCTCTCTCGCCGTGACTTCACGGTCAACGCGGTGGCGATGCGCCTTCCCGAAAAGACGATCGTGGATCCGTTCGGCGGTCTCGATGACATCAAGGAGCGAGTCCTTGAAACTCCGATCCATCCCGACGACTCGTTCTCGGACGATCCGTTGCGGATGCTTCGTGCATTCAGGTTCGCCTCCCAGCTCGACTTCCGGATCTCACAGGACGTTCTCGATTCCGTCGCGCGGCTAAAGGAGAAGTTGCGGACCGTCTCCGCCGAGCGCATCGCGGACGAGCTGGCAAAGCTTCTGCTGGGGGAGCGCCCGGGGCCGGCGCTCGAGCAAGCAGACGCGACCGGGCTCACCGACGAGTTCTTGCCCGAGCTATCCGGCCTCAAGCTCGAGCAGGATCCGGTGCACCGTCACAAGGACGTCTTCCATCACACACTGGCGGTGTTGGAACGGACCGAGCCCATCCTGCAGCTGCGGCTTGCAGCTCTGCTCCATGACGTCGGCAAACCGAAGACGCGTCGGATCGGGCCCGAGGGGGTCTCGTTCCACCACCACGAGGTAGTCGGTGCCGACATGGCGCGGGAACGTCTGCGTGCACTCCGATACCCGAACGAGATCGTCGATTCGGTAGCGGAGATGATCCGTTTGCACCATCGGTTCCATACCTATCGATTGGGATGGAGCGATGCAGCGGTGAGGAGATACGTACGCGACGCGGGCCCCTTGTTGGGCTTGCTGAACGCGTTGGTGCGTGCCGATTGCACGACGCGTAACGCGGAGAAGGCGAAACGACTGGCGGCGCGCATGGACGAGCTCGAGGACCGCATCAGCGAGCTGGCGGCCCGCGAAGAGATCGACAAGATGCGCCCGGAGCTCGACGGAGGTCAGATCATGGCGTATCTCGGTATCCCTCCAGGCCCCCTCGTGGGCCAGGCACGCGATTTCATGATGGAGCTGCGTCTCGATGAAGGGCTTCTGGGTGAAGACGAGGCGTACGCGAGGCTCGACGCGTGGGCCCGCGAGCATGGCATCGAGCCGGCCGGAACGCGCGTGCCGCCCAAAGAAAAGAAGAAAGACGCATGAACCGTCCGCAGCATCCGGGAAGTCCTTACTTCGCGGACGTTGGTGATCGGCTCGGGGCCAACTACCTTCGCTACAGCTTCACGAAGGGCACCGACCAAGAGGTCGCGTTCCTTCTGGAGCTGCTCGATCTCTCCGAAGGCGCGCGCGTCCTCGACGTCGGATGTGGCCCCGGTCGTCACGTCATACCGCTCGCGCAAGCCGGGCTGAACGTGACCGGGGTGGACGTGTCCGAGCGGTTGCTCGGGATCGCGCGCGACGCAGCCAACGAAGCCGATCTCGGGGGGCGTGTCGCGTTATTCGACTGTGACGCGCGCACGATGCCGTTCGAAGACGAGTTCGACGCGGTCATCTCGATCTGCCAGGGAGGCTTCGGTTTGATGGGCCGCGACGATGGTCTCGTCCTCCGGCGGATGATGGAAGCGACAAAGCGCGGTGGTGTCGTGGTCGTCACTGCGTTCAGCGCGTATTTCGAAGCCGCCGCCGCACGACCTGAAGCGCATATCGACGTCGACAACGGCATCGTGCACGAACGCGCGCGGATCAAAGAAGCGAACGGGGCGGAAACGGAAACCGATCTGTGGACGAGCGTCTACACCCCACGCGAGCTGCGCTTGCTGGCGCTCGGAGTGGGCCTAGTTCCGGAACACGTGTGGTCCGTCGAACCCGGAGGGTTCGCGCGCCGGCCCCCGGATCTTGAGCACCCGGAGTTCATGCTCGTGGCGCGAAAGCCTCGTCCGGCTTAGCCGCGATCAGGGGCATGCCCGCGTTCTTCATCGTGCGGCCCATGACGAAGCAACCGATCAGGGACACGATGCCGACCACGACGAGACGAGGGCGCAACGAGATGTCGCCGCCGATGACCATGCCGGCGGCCGCGGCGACGCTGGCCAGGTTGTAGAGGATGTCGTAGAGCGCGAACGCTCGTCCGCGCAACCGATCGGGAAGGTCCTGTTGCACCTCGGCATCGACCGCGACCTTGCTCACGAACCCGCCGAGGCCACCGAGGAACGTGAGGGCTAAGAGGGCCGGGATGTTCACGACACCCCCGAGGGTGATGATCGCTACGCCTGAGATCGCGAAGCCCAGGACGATCAACCCTCCGTTCGCGAGCCGCCGTCCCAGAAGTGGCGCGGTCGCAGCGCCGGCGAACGCTCCCGCGCCCGCGGCGCCCAGAGCCACCGCGCTGGAAGACACGCGTCCCAGGTCACCGAGCTCGCCGGGAAATACCTGTTTGATGACGAGGATCGCGGCGACGACGACGAACATGCCGATCGTTCGCAAGACGAAGATGGCGATCAGCGACAGGCGCGCCGGCTTCCGGACCCAGATCTCGCGCACGCCCTCCGCGAGCTCTTTGTTAACGCGCACCACGGCCTCGGTTACGGATTCGGACGGCGGATGGGGATGATCGAGTCGCGAGGAGATACGACCGAGGACGAATGCCGCCGACGCGTAGATGAGAGCCGCAGTAACGAAGGCCGCGTCTTGTCCGATGACTCCGGCACCGAAGATTCCAATCGCGCCACCGAGTAGGGCGGAGATCATCCCCGCACCGCTCGACAGCGAATTGCCGCTGAGCAGGTGGTGCTCGTGGAGGAGCACGGGGAGCACCGCGCCCTTGGTGGCGAGGAACACCCGCCCCAAGCTCATCAGCAGGAGAGCGGCGACGAAGAGAGGCTGCTGTCCCTCGAACACGAGCGTCCACACGGGCAACGTCAGCAAGAGCCCGGTGCGGATGAGATTCGCCCACTGCATCAGCGCCCGGCGCGGCCAGCGATCGACGAAGACGCCGACGTAGGGGCCGATCAGCGAGTACGGCACGAGCGTCAGCGCGAACAAGGCGAGGATGCGCGTCGGCGTACCCGCCGAGAGTGGGTCCAGGATCAAGACCTTGGCGAGGATCGCCTGCGCGAACCCATCGGCCGCCTGACCGAGGACCTGCCCCCCTATAAGCGAGCGGAAATCGCGCTCGCGCAACATCTCAAACCGGTCGGTTGGTGACGTGGCCACGGCCTAACTTTGGCACCCTCCGATAACCCGAAGTGCCGTCACAGAAAAAGGGCCGCCCCGAAGGGCGGCCGGAAACGATGGGTCGTGGATTCAGGGCTGGCGATGGACCGGCTCGACGTCGAGCCCGAAAGCGGTCTTGTGGCCGTTGCCGCCCACGTCAACCCGCACGTCGTCCGGGTGGCCCGCGATGAAGTCTTCGACGAGATCATGTGCCTCCGCGTCCG
>JAHWJK010000006.1:17079-27659 GCA_019348445.1 Actinomycetota bacterium
TCGTCCGGGTGGCCCGCGATGAAGTCTTCGACGAGATCATGTGCCTCCGCGTCCGCGTATTGGATCGGAGGAGACTTCATGAAGTACGAGCTCGGCGCGAGCAGTGGGCCGCCGATGCCCCGGTCGAGTGCCAGCTTCGCGCACCGCACCGCGTCGATGACTACGCCGGCGGAGTTGGGCGAGTCCCAGACCTCGAGCTTGAGCTCCATCGACAGTGGTACATCGCCGAACTCGCGCCCTTCGATGCGGATGTAGGCCCACTTCCGGTCCTTGAGCCACGGCACGTGATCGGACGGACCGATGTGGATGTCTTCGGCGTCGATCCCGCTCTGGATCTGCGACGCGACCGCTTGCGTCTTCGAGATCTTCTTCGACTTCAGTCGGTCGCGCTCGAGCATGTTCATGAAGTCCATGTTTCCGCCGAAGTTCAGCTGGTACGTGTGGTCGATGACCGCTCCGCGGTCCTCGAAGAGCTTCGAGAGGACGCGGTGGCTGATCGTTGCTCCGACCTGGCTCTTGATGTCGTCACCGATGATCGGGATGTTGTGCTTGGTGAACCGCTGTGCCCAGTCCTCGTTCGTCGCGATGAAAACCGGCATGCAGTTGATGAACGCGACGCCGGCTTCGAGCGCCTGCTCCGCGTAGAACCGCGCGGCTTGCTCCGAGCCGACGGGGAGATAGTTGATCAAGACGTCGGTCCTCGTCTCTCTCAACACTTTCGCGACGTCGACCGGTGGGAGCTCGGATTCGGTGACAACGTCCTTGTAGAAGTGGCCGAGTCCGTCGTAGGTGTGGCCGCGTGCCACTTTGACTCCCGTCTCGGGTACGTCCGAGAACTGGATCGTGTTGTTGGGCTCGACCCAGATCGCGTCTGCAAGGTCGAGTCCAACCTTGTTCGCGTCGACATCGAAAGCGCACGAGAACTCGATATCGGAGACGTGGTAGTCGCCGATCTTCACGTGCATGAGACCGGGGACCCGTTCGTCCTCACGTGCCTTGGCGTAGTACTCGATGCCCTGGACGAGAGATGACGCACAGTTGCCAACTCCCACTATGCCGACTCGGATCTTGGCCATCGTTTCCCCCTTGTTCATTCGATCGGAAGCGCGCCGGCTTCTGTGCGCGCGGCAGGCTTGACGAGGTTCCGTTCATTCGTGATGAGTTCATCGATCCACTCGATGTCGTTCTGCGTTGCTGCGATCCCGTGGTTGTGGAGGGACAACGTGTAACTGTCGACCCGCTCCTTGTACTCCCGAACGTTCGCCTTGAACTGGGCGAGTTTGTCTTGGAGGTATGCGCGCCGGCGCTCGAGAAGCGTGAGCCGCGTCTCTGGAGGTAGGTAACGGAAGAAAGCGAGCTTCAGGGTGAAGTGCTCGGCGTCGACCGCCGCGGCGGTTTCCTCGAGCATCTCGGTGAACATCCGGTCACCGTAGGGAGTGATCTTGTAGACGGTCTTGCGCCGTCCACTCGTGGCTTTGGACGTCTTGGATGTCTTGGACGTCTTCGCCAGAACGCGCTTCGCCGGGCGTTTCGGAACCGGCTGCTCGTCCTTGTCGATCGCGCCCGCCTTGGCGAGCCTCCTCAGCGCCGGGTACAGAGACCCCCACGAGACCTGCCAGAACGGCCCCAGCATCGTGCCGAGCTGCTTGCGCAGCTCGTAGCCGTGCATCGCTCGCTCCTTCAGCAAGCCGAGCACTGCGAGCTCGAGCATCCCGTGTTGTCTCATTCCGTAGCCGCTCCGCCTCTGTGTCGGTGCTGTCCGGCCGAACCGGTCCAGCGTATCGTTTTGATATATCGAACCGATATATCACGTCGATACGTCTTCGACAAACGAACGCCTCGGCACGCCGGTCCCGAGCGGGTCGATAGGCGGCGGCCGGGTTTAGCATCCCGCAATGGCCGCCCGCTCGTTCGATCCGACCCGAAAGCCCCCGCCGTTCCAGGGCCCCTCGGTGGACTACCGCCTCGCCCGGCGAGCCGCACTGGCGTCGCTGCGGCGCGGGTCACTGGACACCGGCGACGTCTGCGACGCCCACCCCGAGCTGATGCGAGCGGGCAAGAACATCGGCGAGGACGCGGGGATGCCGTGCCCGGTGTGCTCGCACGACACGCTGAGGTTCGTCCGCTACGTCTACGGCGAGGAGCTCAAGCGCAACAGCGGCCGCGTCGTCTACCCCCCCGAGTGGCTCCGCGAGCTCGTAACCACCTGCGATCAGTTCACCTGTTACGTGGTCGAGGTGTGCGTCGACTGTGCGTGGAACCACCTTGTCAAGGCGTACGTCGCGGGGCGCCGTTATGGCAGATCGTCGTCTCCGGTCGCGGGCGCGCGCAGAGAGCGGAGTTGAACCCGGCCGCTCCGGCATTCGCCATCGGGACGAGGGTCGCCGGCGCGGTTTTGATCATCGGTTACCTCTCCGGCATCGTCGCCGGAGCCGTCGTGTCGCTGGTTGGCGCTCTCGCCCTGATCACGTTCGGGCGAGCGCTGCTTCTCGACCGCAGCGGAACCGCGGCATCCGGCGCGGCCCTTGCCGTCGCGGCCGGCGCTCTCGGTATCGGCGCTCTGAGGTGGGGGACACTCTCGCTGAGCGAGCTCGTCGGAGCGCAGTCGGTGCTCGGTCCGACGATCGTGGTCGGTCCCCAGCTACTCGCTCTCGCATCCACGGTTGCGCTGAGTGCGTCGGTGGTCGCGGTCGCTGCGTGGGCGACAGAGCCGCTCGGGAGCGATCGCGCGGCGCGGGTTTGGGGACAGCTGGAAGGTGTCCTCGGCGTCTTGGCAGCGACGCTTGTATTCGCGGCGCCCGGCTCGGGTGGAAGCGTGGGTGAGTTCTTCTCGCACCCGCAGGAGATCGCGATCACCGCGGCGGTGATCGCTGCGGGAAGCGTGATCGTTTTTCTAGGCCCTCGTCTCTTCGGATCGAGAAGGGTGCGGTGGGTCGCGCTGCTCACTGCCGGACTTGCTGTTGCCGCGGCTGCGGCCCTCGTCGCGGGGTCGCTCTAGATGATCCCGTTGTTGATCTTGGTTCATGCGGGCATCGGTCTTCTTGCCGTTGTTTCGTCCGCCGTCGAAACTCCGCAACGCGGCCGGGTGATGGAAGGTCTCGCCGTCACCGGAGGTGGCGCGGGGCTCCTCCTCTTCTTCGCTTCACCTTTCGTGGACGATTCGTGGCGGACGCTCGACCTGAATCCTTCGGGTACTCGGATCGCCGGCATCGCGGTCGCGGCTGCGTGGATCGTGGTTGCGGTCGCGGAGCGTAGCCGCGGTGGCGGTCGGTGGGAGATCGTCGCGACAACCGGCGTCGCCTCCACGGCTCTGTGCATGTTTGCGCTGAACGACTGGGCGATCCCCGCGCTCCTCTTTGCAGCGATCGCGAGTCTTGCCGTGTCGATGTCGGGCGTGCGGCAGGGGACGGCAAGTGGTGCCATCTCCGTCGCCATCGCGTTCGTGGCCTCCTCGATCATCTGGGAGACGATCGAGACACAGCAGTGGGAACTAGCGACGCCGGTGTCGGGCGCGCGACTCTGGCTCGCGGTCGCCGGTGCGGTTGCATTCTCCGTAGCTGCCGTCGTCTCGGAATCTTCGGACCGCCCGGCACCGTTAACGCCGCTCGCGCTCGGTCTCGCTTTCGCAACGCTAGGTTCGATCGCACGCGCCGCGGGTCCGATCGTGGCATTGCCGATCCTGGCGGTCGCGTTGATCGCGGTGATCCGGACGTTGACGAAGGAGACGGTCGCGCAGCGGGTCGTCATGGTCTGGGCCGTAGCTCTAACGGTCGGCCTTGCAGCCCTGTCCGGGAACCTGTACGTAACGACGCGTTCCGCGATCGCCGGCATCCTCGCCGCGACCGCGGTCCGTCTGTGGCCACTCAGTCTCGGGCGCGCGCAGATCGAGCGCGGCATCCTGGTTGCGTTCGTTGCGGTCACGGCTGGGTTCAACGCGATCGCCGCGGCTGCGACCTACTCCTTTGATCGCTCGACCGCGATCGAGCGCGTGTTCGATGCGGCCCCGTGGGCCGCAGTGTCGGCTCTGCTTCCCGTCGTCCTTGCGGGCGGAGTCGTTCTCGGGGCGACGGTCGGTCGTAATCCCGAGCCGGAGGACTACACGCGATCGGGTGTGCTCGGCAGTTGGTCGCTCGTGATCCTGAGTGTGGCGATCGGCGTCGTTCCATACGTCGGTGACGCCAGGTCCGGCCTCGCGGGACCGATGCTCTACGTCGTTGCGGTCGTTGCGGGTGCCGCGGCGGCTCGCTACGCGAGCGCTCTCGGGGCGGCGACCGACGTTCCCGCCACCGATTCACGGTTCGTCGATGTCCCCTTGCGGTCCGTATGGCCTCGCCCCATGGCCCTGGGAGCCGGCGCTCTCGGCGCGATCACGGCGATCGGCACCCTTGCCGCGACCTATCACGGGCTGCGCCTCGGGTTCCTCTAGGACGATCCGTCGAACCGAACGGCGCCCAAAGCAGTCTCTATGGGTGTGCACCTGCCTAGACTTCAGCAGTGAGTCGCAAGAGCCGTAAGGCAAAGGGCAAGAGCCCCAAAGCGAAGGTCCGACACCGGTCGTGGGCCCAGCGGCTCCTCCTGCGCTACGGCTGGCTGCTCCCGGTTATGGCGGTGTTCGTCGGTACCGGCATCCTGCTCCTCACCTACGCCTTTGCCTCGATCCCACTCCCGAGAGACGTCGTCCTTCCGTCGTCCGCGGAGGTGTACGACGTCCACGGGAAGATGATCGGAACCTTCACCGATGAGGTGACTCGTTTCATCATCGACACGCGCAAGCTTCCGGACTACGTCGGCGAAGCGGTCGTCGCGTCAGAAGATCGCGACTTTTACAGCCACGGAGGCGTCTCCTTACGCGGGATCGTTCGCGCCGGATGGGCAAACATGACGGGCGGTGAGATCCAGCAGGGCGGATCGACCATCACCCAGCAGTATGTGAAACAAGCGGTGTTGCAAGACACATCGCGCACCTTGACGCGCAAGGTCAAGGAAGCCATCCTCGCGATCAAACTCGAGCGCCGGCACAGCAAGCGAGAGATCCTCGACTTCTACCTGAATACCGTTTACTTCGGCCGCGGCGCGTACGGCATCGAAGCCGCCGCCCGGGCGTACTTCGACACGACCGCGGAGGAATTGAGCCTCAAACAGTCTGCGTATCTCGCCGGGGTCATTCCGGCTCCCGAGCGTTACCAGCCGGACGACAACCAATTGGGCGCGCGAGAGCGTCGCGACCGCACGCTTCGGTTGATGGCAGAAGAGGGATACATCACCGACCAGCGCGCCGACAAAGCCGCGCGCGGCAAGGTGAAGCTCGAAGGGGATCAGCGGACCGTCAAGAGGTCTAGGGCCGCGTACTTCATGGAATGGCTGCGAAAGGAGTTCCTCTACAAGGAGAAGTACTACGGCGCCGACCTCTACCAGGCGGGGCTGAAGATCTACACGACGTTGGATCTCGAGATGCAGGAGCAGGCCGAAGAGGCGGTTTCATCGGTGCTCACGGAGAAGGGTGATCCCCAAGCTGCGCTTGTGTCGATGACCCCACGAGGTGAGGTGCGCGCGATGGTAGGCAGCCGTACCGACTTCACCAACGTCACGAAGGCGCGCGGTTTCAACTACGCGACCGATTCTCCGGGGCGTCACGCAGGCTCCGCGTTCAAGCCGTTCACGTTGGCCACGGCTCTCGACGAAGGGATCTCGACATCGTCGACGTTCTCGGGAAGGAGCCCGGCATTCATCGACGAGACTGAATGCATGGGCGACGAGGACAACGATGGCGATCTCGATCCGTGGGAGGTCGAGAACTTCGGCGGTTCGTCGTACGGCTCGATGAATCTCGATCAGGCAACGACCAATTCGGTGAATACGGTCTACGCGCAGCTCATCGCCGAGGTCGGGGCGGAGAAGGTCCGCGACATCGTCGAGCAGTTCGGCTTTGCTCCGAAGTTCGGAGAAGAAGAGATCTCGGCCAACTGCTCGCTCGCGCTCGGGACGCAAGACGTGACTCCGCTCGAGATGGCGCGCGCTTATGCCGGATTCGCCGCTCGCGGCCGACTGCCCAAGGTCATGCCGATCCGCTACGTCGTCGACAGCGCCGGCAACTGCCGCGCGTTCTTGCCGGATATCGATGAGGACGAATGCGACGCGGAAGCACCCGAATACCAAGGCGAGCAGGTCATCGACCGCAACACTGCCGATGTCCTGAACCAGACGTTGACGCACGTGGTCCAGTCCGGAACGGCGACGGCAGCGAACATCGGTCGTCCCGTCGCCGGGAAGACGGGGACGACCCAAGACTTCGAGAGCGCGTGGTTCGCCGGCCACACGCCAAATCTCGTGACCGTTGTGTGGGAGGGCTACCCGATCGAGACCATCAAGGCCGAACCCGGTAGCTACGTAGACGTTTACGGCCCGGTGCCGAAATCGGGAAAGATCGCGATAAAACCGAGGATGACGTCGTGCGCGGACCCGCGGGTGTGCAGGCTCGTCCACGGTTACGAGATCACCGGCGGGGGGACGCCCTTCAGTCCGGTGGTGATGTGGGCGAACTACATGCGCGAGGCCGTCGCGGAGCTGGATCCGCTTCCGTTCCCGGTCCCGACGGAGACTCCCGACGAGGTCTTGAACTCGCCCGCGCCGGAGGCTCCCGGGGATTACGCGCCGGTGGACCCGGCGCCCGAGGAGACCGAGGAGCCCGAAGAACCCGAGCCGACGACAGAACCCACGAAAGAACCCGAGCCTGAGCCGACCGCCGAACCGACCGTGGTGCCGACGGGCACGCCGGGCGGCGACGGGGGTGACGGCGGGAGTGGAGACGGGGGCGACCCGTAGCGCGTCGGTCGCGGCTATCTGTCCGCGGGCTCGGCGTAGTGGTCGTGTGCGTGGTGGCGCTCGCGGCTGGGTATGCGCTGAAGGCGCAGTGTCTCGCCGCTGAGCCGTGGGCGGGCCAACAGTACGAACGTCTCTGCTACAACGACATCCAACCTCTCTACGAGTCACGCGCGATCGCGACCCACACGTTCCCGTACATCTATGCGTATCTCGGCGAAGACGGTCTCAAAGGCGGCGGGATCGAGTACCCGGTTCTGACCGGGCTGTTCATGTGGGCGATGGGGTTCCTTGCCGACGACCCGAACGGATACCTACAAGCAACCGCGGTGGTGCTCGCCGCGGTCGCGCTTTTTGTCGCGTGGTTGCTGTACCGGATGAGTGGTGCGCGGGCTTTCTATTGGGCCGCCGCGCCCACGCTCGCGTTGTACGCGTTCCACAACTGGGACGTCCTCGTGGTCGCGGCTGCGGTGGGTGCTCTCTATATGTGGTGGACCGGGCGCTATACGGGGGCCGCGATCCTCATCGGTATCGGCGGGGCCCTGAAGCTCTACCCGTTGCTGTTCATGGTGCCGTTGTTCCTCGATGCGTGGGCACGAGGGGATAGACGGCGCGCGCGGAGGTCGGTCGCGTGGGGTTTAGGGACGTTGCTCGTAGTGAATCTTCCGATCATGTACGCCAACCCGCCGAGTTGGTGGCTCACGTACCGGTTCCATCGTCTGCGGGGTCCGAACGTCGACTCGTTGTGGTACCAGGCGTTCCCCGACCTGCAACCATCGACGATCAATCTGCTCAGCGCCGTACTGACCGTCGCGACGATCGGCGCGGTGTCGTGGTGGTGTGTTACGCGCTACCGCCGCGACGGGGTTTTTCCGTTCGTGCAAGCGAGCGCGGCGGTAACCGCGGCGTTCCTCGTGTGGAGCAAGGTCCAGTCACCGCAGTACATGCTATGGCTGCTCCCGTTCTTCGCGTTGTTGAGAGTTAGACCGCTGTGGTGGGTCGCGTTCACCGTGCTCGACGTCATCGCGTACGCCGGTGTATTCCGCTACTTCCATGGAGTCTCGACCGGATCGCAATACGACGTTGCCGCCTACGCGATGGTCTTCTCGGTCCTGGCTCGCGCCGCGCTGTGGAGCGCCCTCGTCGTCGTGTTCGCGCGTGCCGAACCCGCTCGTCCACCGGAACGCGTCGCGATGAAACTGTCACACCCCGTCCCTAGATTGACTGCGTCGGAGTCGTGATCGCACGCATATCTAGCCAGAAAGGAGGTGCTAGCATCGATTCTCAGGCGGTAACCGCCGCCGTTCCCCTGCCCTCTACGGCGTTTCCGCGCTCGGGAGGGCCTCGCCGACAGGCGTGTCCGGAGGAGGAGGTTCTATGCGTGATTACGAGGCACTGGTGATCGTGGATGCGCGCCTAGAAGAAGGCGACATCCAGAAAGCGATCGACCGGTTCGTGACCTCGATAGGAGACGCCGGAGGCCAGGTCGGCACCGTCGACCGGTGGGGCAACCGCCGTTTCGCCTACGAGATCGACCACCAGAACGAGGGCTACTACTTCGTCGCTCCTTTCCGCGCCCCTGAGGAAGCGATAGAGCCGCTGAAAAGATCGATCCAGATCTCCGACGAGCTCATCCGAGGAAAGATCGTTCGGCTCCCGGAGCCGACGGCGCAGAAAGGTAAGGGGTAGAGATGGCAGACAACACCGTCACGCTGGTCGGAAACATCACCGACGATCCGGAGCTCAGGTTCACACCGTCGGGGCGGCCGGTCGCGAACTTCACGGTCGCGGTCAACCGGCGCTACAAGAACAACGACGGGCAATGGGAAGACAAGCTGGATGGGTTCTTCCGTTGCAACGTGTGGGCCGACCAGGCCGAGAATGCCGCGGAGTCGCTTCAGAAGGGGACGCGCGTCCTCGTCACCGGCAGGTTGCAACAGCGCAGCTGGGAAGACAACGACGGCAACAAGCGCAGCGCGTTCGAGATCCAGGTCGACGAGGTCGCCCCATCGTTGCGGTGGGCCACGGCCCAGGTTCAGAAGTCGCAGCGTTCCGGCGGCGCAGGCAGTCAGGGTGGCGGCCAGGACTGGAGCGCTCCGGCTCCCGCACCCGTGCCGAGCGGTCCCGGCGGCATGGACGAAGGGGGCTTCTAGCGCGTGGCTCGCGATAGAAGGCCTCCCCGTAGGGAGAACATCCGCAAAGGCAAGAAGAAGTACTGCCAGTTCTGTGCGGACAAGCAGGATTGGATCGACTACAAGGACATCAACCTCTTGCGCAAGTTCATGAGCGATCGCGGCAAGATCCGCGCCCGCCGCGTGACGGGCAACTGTTCGCAACACCAGCGGCTCGTTGCCACGGCGGTCAAGAACGCGCGCGAGATGGCCCTGCTCCCCTACACATCCAGGTAAGGAGTGTCATGAAGGTCATCCTTTCCGACGACGTAGAGAAGCTCGGGCATAAGGGCGACGTCGTGACGGTCGCCGATGGTTACGCGCGTAACTACTTGATTCCGAAGGGCTTCGCGATCCTTGCGAGCAAGGGCGCTCTGAAGCAGGCCGAGCTCATGCAGCGCGCTCGCGCGGAACGGGCCGAGAAGGAGAAGTCCGAAGCCGCGGCGCGCGTCGCGACGCTGGCGGCTTCTCCGGTTTACATCTCGGCTCGCGCCGGTGAAGAGGGTCGGCTCTTCGGATCCGTCACGAAGGCCGACATCGCGAGGGCGATCCTGGACCAGCTCGAACAGGACATCGATCGCCACCTCATCCGGCTCGACGAGCCGATCCGGAGCCTCGGCAAGCACGAGGTTGAGATCCACCTCCACGAGGAGGTCAACGCGATGGTCACGGTCGAAGTCATCGCCCACGAAGAAGAAACCGCCTAGCCGTTTCTGCTAACAAGCCGCCCCCTGCGGGGCGGTTTGTGACGCGCAGAACGGTAGGTCATCCACAGGTTCTGGGGCGTTAATTCACAGGTTCTGGGCCTTGTTGCCCACGCGCGGCGTCCCATAGCGTGACGCCCGGTCCACTTCCCCCAGCATCCGGGTTTCTGTCACACCCGGGTGACAGCATCTAAAGCACCACCCGACCTACAGGGGGATCAGTGGCTCAACGAGCGAACGTCGAACCGATCCGGCCCAACCGGATCCCGCCCCACAACATGGACGCCGAGCAATCGGTGTTGGGGGCCATGCTCGAGTCCAAAGAGGCGATCGCCAACGTCATCGAGATCATCAAAGGTGACGACTTTTACAAGCCGGCACACACCGAGATCTACGAAGCGATCATGTCGCTGTACGCGCAAGGGGAACCCGCCGATGCCATCACGATCGCGGACGAGCTTGCCCGCCGCGGCACGCTCGACAACATCGGCGGCAAGCCCTACATCCATGGACTCCTAGAGGCGTATCCCACCGCGTCGTCCGCCGCGCATTACGCGCGCATCGTCGAGGAGCACGCGCTGCTGCGCGCGCTGATCCAAGCCGGTGGGTCGGTTCAGGAGATCGGTTTCTCGATGCCCGAAGACGTTTCCGAGGCGATCGACGAAGCCGAAGAGATCATCTACAACGTCGGCGACAAGCGCCTGAAGGACGATTACCACCCGATCCGCGAGCTCCTCGTGAAAGCGATGGAAGACGTGGAGACCCTCTACGAGCGCGGCGAGCACCTCACGGGACTGGCATCGGGGTTCCCGGACCTCGACGAGATGACTTCTGGTTTTCAACCATCGAACCTCGTCATCATCGCTGCGAGACCTTCGATGGGGAA
>JAHWJK010000149.1 GCA_019348445.1 Actinomycetota bacterium
CATCAATGGCGATGGCTACGAGCAGATCGTTTTCTGTTCCGACGATCAGTCCGGGCTGCGCGCGATCATCGCGATCCACTCCACAGCACTGGGACCCGCGCTCGGCGGAACCCGGTTCTATAACTACGACACCGAGGAGCAAGCCCTTGTCGACGTGCTCCGTCTCGCGAAGGGCATGACTTACAAGGCCGCGGCCGCGGGACTCGATCTCGGCGGCGGCAAAGCAGTGATCATCGGTGACCCGCGACGCATCAAGAGCGAGGAACTCCTGCGGGCGTACGGCCGCTTCGTCGAGACGCTCGGCGGCCGCTACATCACCGCGGAAGACGTAGGCACCGCACTCGAGGACATGGACGTCGTCCGGCGCGAGTCCCGTTGGGTCACCGGTTGCTCCAAGACCTACGGCGGGTCGGGCGACCCCTCTCCAGTCACCGCGTACGGGGTCCTCAACGGGATCAAAGCCTGCCTCCTCGAGGTCTACGGCGATCCCACCTTGAAGGGACGTACCGTCGCCCTCCAAGGCGTCGGAAAGGTCGGCTACGCGTTGTGTGGCTATCTCGTCGAAGCCGGTGCGAAGGTCACGATCGGTGACATCGATGTCGACAACCTGGGACGAGCGGTCTCGGATTTCGGCGTCGAAACGACAAAGCTCGAGGACATCCACAAGTTAGAGGTCGACGTCTTTGCGCCATGCGCGCTCGGCGGCGTCATCAACGACGACACCATCTCCGAGTTCAGATGCAAGATCATCGCGGGAGCTGCCAACAATCAACTCGCGCGTGACGAGCACGGTGACAAGCTGCGCGATCTTGGGATCCTTTACGCGCCCGACTTCGTCATCAACGCGGGCGGATTGATCAATGTCGAAGACGAGTTGCGCGGGTACGACCGAGACCGAGCGATGGCGCGAGTTGAGGGGATCTACAAAGCGATGCCGCACATCTTCGCCCTCGCACGCGAACGCGGGATCTCGACGGCACGTGCCGCGGTCGAACACGCCGAGACGCGCATCCGCAAGATCAGCCGGATCCGTCTTGTGCGAGTCACCGAATACGGGCCACTGTCGACCCACTGATCACATGAGCGACCTTCTCAGGTACATCGGCGACGGGAACGCGCTTCCCGACGCACAGCCACCGGAGGGACTCAAGGAGAAGAACCTCCTGGAGATGTACCGATGGCTCGTGCTCCTGCGCACCTTCGACGAGCGCGCCGTCACGCTCCAGAGGCAGGGCCGCATCGGGACCTACGCGCTGTATTGGGGGGAGGAGGGAACGCAAGCAGGCCCGCTGTACGCGATGGACGGGGGTGACTGGGTCTTTCCCTCTTATCGTCAGAACTCGATCGCGATGCTCCGCGGCGTCCCGGCAGCGACGATCCTGGCGTGGTGGCGTGGTTACGGCGGTAAGTACGGTTTCTACAACCCCCGCGAGCACCGGGTCGGTCCCATCTGCGTCCCTATCGCGACGCACCTGCCTCACGCGGTGGGCGTCGCGTGGGCAGGAAAGATCCGCGGAGACCAGACCGCATCGCTGGCGTGGTTCGGAGACGGGGCCACGTCCGAAGGTGACTTCCACGAGGCGATGAACTTCGCGTCGGTCTTGAAGGTGCCGACGATCTTCTTCTGCGTCAACAACCAATGGGCGATCTCGACGCCGCTGTCGAAGCAGACCGCGACCCGGACCATCGCCGAGAAAGCGCGCGCCTACAACATGCCGGGGATCCGAGTCGACGGGTTCGATCCGATCGCCTGTTGGAAGGTCACGCACGATGCGCTAGATCGCGCGCGCAACGGAGAGGGACCGACGCTGATCGAGGCGTTCTGCTACCGCATCGCGCCGCATGGGACCGCGGATGATCCGCGCCTATATCGCGACGAGAACGAAGCCGAGCAGTGGAAGCCGTTGGAGCCGTTGTCGCGCATGTCGCGCTATCTGAAACGCCTTGGGATCCTGAGCGATGAATCCGCTGCAGAGATCGAGGGCGAAGCCAAAGAGCAGATCGCAGCTGCAGTAAGTGAAATGGAATCGATCTCGCATCCGGATCAGGACATCCTGTTCGACACCGTCTACGCGTCGGGCCGGCCGTGGATGTTCGAAGAAGCTCTGCGGGAGTTGCGTTCCGTCGAGCGGCCCGACGAGGTCAAGCCGCTCGGCCCCCCCACCTCGCCGGGTGCCGGTGAAGAAGGAAAGACGCAGTGAAGGCTCACTTATGAAGGCGAACATGGTCGAGGCCATCAACAAAGGGCTCCACGAGGCGATGGAGGCCGACGACCGCGTCGTGGTCATGGGCGAGGATGTCGCTCAAACCGGAGGCGTCTTCCGCGTCACCGCAGGATTGAAGGACCGTTTCGGTGACGCTCGCGTCGTGGATACGCCGCTCGCGGAAGCGGGAATCGTCGGCTCCGCTATCGGTATGTCGATGTACGGCCTTCTTCCCGTGACCGAGATGCAATTCGACGCGTTCACGTATCCCGCCTTCGAACAGATCGTCACGCACGCGGCGCGGCTCGCGTGGCGCTCGCGGGGCGAGGTGCCGGCGTCGATCGTGGTGCGGATCCCGTACGGCGGCGGCGTCCGGATGCCGGAGCTGCATTCCGATTCCCCGGAAGCCCTGTTCGTTCACGTGCCCGGATTGAAGGTCGTGTGTCCATCGACTCCTGAGGACGCTCGCGTGATGATCATCGCAGCGATCGAGGATCCAGATCCCGTCATCTTCATGGAACCGAAGAAGATCTACCGCGCATCGCGTGACGAGATCCCGGATCAACCGCCGATGGCGATCGGAAACGGCAACGGGAGCTACAACGAGTACCTGTGCAAGGCACGCGTCGCTCGTGACGGCAACGACCTCGCGATCTACAGCTACGGCGCAACGGTCCCCCTGTGTCTTCAGGCTGCCGACCGTCTGGCCCAAGAACGGAACGTCGACGCTCGCGTGGTCGACCTGCGGTCGTTGTTCCCGCTCGACGTCGACATCATCGAGGAAGCAGCCCGTGAATGCGGTCGCGCGCTGGTCGTTCACGAGGCGCCTCGGACCGCGGGGATCGGCGCGGAAGTGTCGTCGTTAGTGCACGAGCGCTGCATGCTCGACCTCGAAGCGCCGGTGGGTCGAGTCACCGGCTACGACGTCCCATTCCCGCAATTCGCGAACGAAGACGATTACCTTCCTTCTGTGGACAGGATCGTTGCCGGAGCGAATCGCGTTCTGGACTTCTGATGTTCGAGTTCAAGTTGCCCGACCTCGGCGAGGGGCTCACCGAGGCCGAGATCGATAAGTGGCTCGTGAAAGAGGGCGATGTCGTCGCCGAAGACGACCT
>JAHWJK010000053.1:0-5159 GCA_019348445.1 Actinomycetota bacterium
TCGTGTTCGGTGGCGAGTTTCCGGCCGAGGAGATCATCCCGAGATTGTTCGTCACTCACGTGATGATCGTTCCGGCGGCGATCATCGCGTTGATGACGGTCCACCTTGCCATCGTGTGGCGTCAGAAGCACACGGACTTCCCCGGCCCCCGTAGGCGCGAGACGAACGTGGTGGGATCCAGGTTGTGGCCGACGTACGCGGTTAAGTCGCTCGCGTTGTTCTTCGCCGTCTTCGCGGTCCTCGCGGCGCTCGGGGGCCTGGTCCAGATCAACCCGGTGTGGCTGTACGGCCCGTTCGAGCCACAGCAGGTGACTTCTCCGGCGCAGCCCGACTGGTGGATGGGATGGGTCGAGGGCGCGCTTCGGCTCTTCCCCGACTGGGAGACCCGCGCGTTCGGCTTCGAGATCCCGAACCCGTTCTTCCCCGCGGTGCTGTTGCCGGGCATCACGTTCGCGCTGCTCTACGCGTGGCCGTTCCTCGAAGCGCGTTACACGAAGGACTACGACCCACATCACCTGCTCGACCGCGCTCGGGACCACCCCGTTCGGACCGCGCTCGGGGTCGCGACGCTCGCGTTCTACCTAGTGCTGTTCTTCGCCGCGAGCAACGACCTGGTCGCGAAATGGTTCGCGATCGCGGTCGAGGACGTCACGCTGATCTACCGCATCCTGCTGTTCGTGCTGCCGGTGGTTCTCGGGTGGGGCACCTATAGGTTGATGAAGGCTCTCGCTTTCAGCGGGGTAGAGAGCATCCGCGAGATGCCTCTGGCCGCGTTGAAGCTGAAGGGCCCCACGACGTGAAGTGGTCGAACCTCGATCGGTTCGCGCGCCTCGAGGACACGATCCAGAACTTCGCGCTGGTGCAGCACGTAGTTCCGGCCGAGCGTGTCCGGCCGCATCTCCCCGAGCGCTTCGAGCTGCAGACGTTCATCGAGGACGGCATCGAGAAGACGTGGATCTCGACGAGCTGCTTCTGCAACCATCAGACGCGGTGGGGCGGGCTTCGTCGGCCCGCGCACGACTTCGATCAAACGACGTTCAGGACCTACGCCGTCTACCGTGGCCTCGTCGGCGCGTACTTCTTCGGAACCTGGGTCAGCACGCCTCTGTCGTGGCTAGGACAGTTCTCCGTGGCGGGACGTACCCGGCTCGCCGACTTCGACGTCGAGATCAACGGTGGCGGTAACGGCTATCCCCGCTACCGCTTCACGGCGAAGTCGGGTCGAACCGAGGTCGGATTCGACATCGAGGCCGTCGACGAGGTCGAGGCGATACACCCGTTCAAGACCGGCGACGAACACGGCGGGTTCATCACCCACCGGCTGTGGGGCTTCACCCGCGGCCCGGCAGGGTTCCACGTCGTCGGGCGGATCCATCACCGACGCATGCGGCCGTGGGCCGGACGGCTCAACCACGGCCGGTTCGATTACTGGACCGAGCGGGAGATCCTGTTCCCCGAGGAGTACGACGACGTGTACTCGGTGCTCGTCGAGCCTTCGGTGCATTTCCTCCTGTATCCACCGCGTCCCGCGTTGTAGATCAGCGCGGATCGACCGGCACCTTCGGGCGCACCTCCATCCCGAACAACCTGAAGGCCGTGTCGACGGCGGGTCCGATCCCTATCGCGAACAGTGCGGTTCCGACGCCAGCCGTGCCGCCCAACGCGATGCCGCCGAGGAGCGCGGTCCCTTCGACGATCGCGCGAGCCACTCCGATCCTTAAGCCCGCTCGGCGCGACAGGAGAACCATGAGGCTGTCGCGGGGGCCGGTTCCCAGTCCGGCACCGATGTAGAGGGCCGAGCCGAGCCCGATCGTCACGATGCCGCCGAGATCGAGCGCGACGCGCCAGACGAGCGGTCCGTCCATCAGACCGGCTCCCACGCCCGAGGCCAGCATGAGATCGGCGAAGACGCCGATCAGGACCATGTTGGCGATGGTCCCGATCCCCGGCCGCACGCGACCGATCGCCGACGCGACGACCAGCACGACGCCGATCGCTATCACCGCCGTGCCGAACGTCAACGGTGTCTTCAGCCGGATGCCGTCCGCGAGGACGTCCCACGGCGACAGGCCGATGTTCGAACGCAGCGTCATGACCGTGCCCAACGCGAAGGTCCACAAGCCGGCTACGAGGCGCGCGATGTTGAGAGACGTTACGCGACGGTCCTTCAGTCGAACTCCGCCTGCAGCTCGTTGAGGCGGTCGATCAGGAGGCGCAAACGGCCGGTATGGACGCGATCGAACCGGAGCGCGATCCGCGGCAGGTCGGGAACGTCGTCGTCTGCGATCTCACCTTGCGACGGCTGCGTCCGTTGGATCGGCGCGTGGAGCACATCTGCGAACTCCTCCGACAAGACCTCGATGACCTTGTCGTGGGGGTCCCGGTTGAGCCGGAACACGAGCTTCTTCCCGACGAGGCGTTGCGAGTGATACGTGCTGTAGAAGAAGTCGATGTGCGCCACGGCCTGCGAATGATCGTCCATGCGCCGGTAGAGGCTGAGGTCGTCGGGGCTGACGTAGCCCCGCTCGAGCAGGACGCCTCTGACGAAGGTTTCGAGTCCGTCCCAGTAGGTGCCGCCCGGCTTGTCGAGCAGAACGATCGGATGCATGGGCGCCTTACCCGTCTGGATCAGGGTGAGGAGCTCGAATGCTTCGTCGAGAGTGCCGAACCCGCCCGGGAGCAGCACGAAGGCATCTGCCTCTTTTATGAACGTGAGTTTGCGCGTGAAGAAGTACTTGAAGTTGATGAGCTTCGCGTCGTCGGCGATGTGGACGTTCGGCTTCGCCTCGAACGGGAGAAGGATGTTCGCGCCGAAGGACTTCTCTCGGCCCGCACCTTCATGTCCCGCTTCCATGATCCCCGGCCCGGCCCCCGTGATCACCATCCAACCGCGCTCGGCTATCTCGCGAGAGAAGTCGCGGGCTACCGTCCATTCGGGATCGTGCGGCATCGTCCGTGCGGAGCCGAAGATCGTGACTTTGCGGATGTCCTTGTACGCGTGGAACACGCGGAACGCGTGCCGCAGTTCTTTCAGGGTCGCGTTCACGATCTTGCGATCGAGGGTGTTGACCTGTTCGCGGGCGATCTTGAGGGCCGTGACGACGATCTCTTCGGAGATCTTCGCGTCGCGCTGGGGGAGTTCGCCGACGAACTCGGCGATGAGTCGGTCGAGCTCGGGATTCCCGGTCGAATATGCGGGCGGGCGTCGCGGTGGCATCGCGTCCTAGTTTCGCCCATCTGGTTACGCCGGCTTTCCTCTGGGCAACACAACGCAAGAACTCCAAAGGAGGTAGGCGTGGACGCATTCAAATTGTTGGAAGAGGACCACCACAAGGTCAAGAAGATGCTCGGCGAGCTCGAAGACACGAGCGAGCAAGCGATCAAGACCCGCGAAGAGCTCTTCGCGAAGATCAAGCAAGAGATGTTGGTTCACGAGACGCTCGAAGAGGAGCTTCTGTATCCCACCCTGAAGGAACACGGCAAGACCAAAGAGGTTTCGCTCGAGGGTTACGAAGAGCATCACGTCGTCAACGAGATCATGGCCGAGCTCGAGGAAACCGCGGTCGACGACGAGCGCTGGGCGGCGAAGTTCGCGGTGATGAAAGAGAACGTCGAGCACCACATCGAGGAAGAGGAAGGCGAGATGTTCAAGAAAGGGCGTCAGGTCCTCGACCAAGACCAGATCGACGCGCTCGGCGATCGCATGGAACAGCGGAAAAAGGAGCTACAGGCTTCGTAGGCCGTGCGTCACGCGAGACTGACGGCGTGGCATCCACACGAGCTATCCGTCGCGCCGTACTCGTCTTCGTTCCGGTGGTCGCGTTCATCGGCCTGCTCGCGTACGGCCTGACCACGTCGGCGCCGAACAGGATCGGCCCGGGATCGCAGCTTCCCGACTTCGAATTGACGAGGCTCGATCGCGACGGCGTGTTGACGGCCGACGAGTTGAAAGGTCACCCCGTCGTCATCAACTTCTGGGCGTCGTGGTGCATCCCGTGCCGCGAGGAGGCCGACGTCCTTCAGGAGACGTACGAGGAGTACCGGGATGAAGGCGTCGTGTTCGTCGGCGTGAACATCAAGGACTCCATCGTCGGGGCCAAGGAGTTCATCGACGAGTTCGGCGTGACTTACCCGACCGTCAGGGACCCCGACGAGGATCTCGCACGCGAGCTCGGCGTCGTCGGGATCCCCGAAACCTTCTTCATCGACGCGGACGGGGTTTTCGTCGGAAGCGCTGCGGGGCGGCCGCTGGACAAGGAGCAGGGCGTCCAGCGCCTCGGCCCGGTCTCGAAGGAGGTCCTGACCACGAACATCGACATCCTGCTCCGCCGCACCTGACCGTTCTTTCTAAACATCCCGGTGCTATAGGGGGCCGATGTTTAGAAAGAAGGAGGAGAGATGAGGACGGGATACGCGGATTCTCCGTTGCACGGGGGCAAAGCTCCCGCGTGGCTGTTCGGCCGCATGAAGCTGCTCGCACGAGAGATGTCGCTGGCGATCGTCGCGGAGGAGGGCGCGACCGGGCTCCTTCGCCGCGTGTCCGATCCGTTCTGGTTCCAGGCATTCGGTTCCGTCCTCGGCTTCGACTGGCACTCGAGTGGGATCACCACCACGACCTGCGGCGCTCTCAAAGAAGGTCTCCGCGGTCTCGAGTCCGAGCTCGGTATCTACGTGTGCGGCGGCAAGGGGAAAACGTCGTCCCGCACGCCCGCCGAGATAGAGGTCGCATGCGAGAACACGGGCCAGGACGCTCCCGAACTCGTCCGCGCCAGCAAGCTCTCGGCGAAGGTGGACTCGGCGGCGCTGCAGGATGGTTTCGAGCTCTACCACCACACGTTCATCTTCACGACGAAAGGTGAGTGGAGCGTCGTGCAGCAGGGGATGCGCGACGCGACCGGGATGGCTCGGCGCTACCACTGGCACACCACGACTACCTTCGACAGCGACCCGTGGGCCGCGGTCGCGGGTGCCAAGCAGGCGGAGGTTCTCAACCTCGTCGCGCGCGAAGCGGATGGGAACCGCAACGTTGCTACTGCTGTAGCGCGCGACAAGCCCGAGAAGATCGTGAACGAGATCGTCCGCATGCGTGCTCTCGAGATGCCGCGTCACCACCAGGTGCGACTCGCAGACCTACGTCCCGAGAGCCTCACGCGGGTCCT
>JAHWJK010000053.1:5259-6785 GCA_019348445.1 Actinomycetota bacterium
CCGAAGCGAAGGCAGGACGTACCGAGAAGATCGGTGCGTTCAAGCGCCTCGCGAAGCTGTCCGACTAAACCCTGCCCCCGACGCCGGTCGCGATCTCGCGGATACGGAACGGCCCACCACTGCGCGGGTGCAGGGGCGGCGTATCGATCCCGTAGTTGGTCCGGAGGCCGGTCATCAGATCGAGGAGCGCTTGCTTGCTCGTGTAGGCGGGCTCCCATCCCAGATCGGCACGCGCCCTCTTGGTATCCAGCAGCGGCGACTGGAGAGCGAGGTCGACCCAGCCCTCCGGTGTCGGTTGCAGCCGCGCTTTCCACGTCGCGCGCGCGAAGCCGCGGACGACGCGCGGCGACACCTTGACCAGGCGCGCCCCGAACATCTCCCCGAGCGTGGGAGGGTCCAGTACCGGATCGGCGGCGACGTTGAACGCACCGCGCTCATCGCTCGTGATCGCTAGTCGATACGCCTCTGCGACGTCGTACGAGTGAACGCATTGGAGCCGCAGGCCCGGGATGTCGGGGACGATCTTGACGAAGCTCGGCCGGACCAGCGTCGTCGGGAGGAACGGGCCCGCGAACAACCGTCTTACCTCCGCACCGGCCTCGCGTTTGAAGATGAGTCCGGGGCGCAACCTGACGACGCGGATATCGGGATGCTCCTCCTCGAACGAGTCGAGCATGCGCTCCGTCGCTGCCTTGTCCACGGAATAGAAGGACGTCGGGATCCCTCGGGTCGGCCACGTTTCATCGACCGCGTACTCCTTCGGGCCGGGTGAATAGGCACCGACCGAGGAGGCGTAGACCAGGCTTGGGACGCCGGCCTCGGCGGTCGCGGCGAAGACACGTCGCGATCCGTCCTGGTTCACTGCCTTCGTCACCGAGCGATCGCGCGAAGGCTGGATCAGCCACGCGAGGTGGACGACTGCGTCGGCGCCCCTCAGGAGCGGTACGAGATCCGAATGCACGACGTCCGCCGGGGCCCACTCGACCTTGTCCAGCTCGATCGACGGCCGCCGCCGAGCGATCCCAACGATGGACTCGATCTGAGGATCGGCTATGAGCGAACGCAGGACGCTCGTCCCAACGTTGCCGGTTGCACCGACGATCGCTACTCGCATGTCGTGTAGGTACCCATCGTCGCGGCGCGTAACCTCGGGTCATGAAGACCGAGATCAAGCGGCTGGACATGTCGGATCGCACGTTCCTCGACCTCACGAGCGATGCGCGAAGTTTCGTCTCCGGGCAAGGCGACGGATTGCTCCACGTCTTCGCGCCGCACGCGACCGCGGGCCTCGCCCTGATCGAAACGGGGTCGGGGTCGGAGCAGGACCTCGAATCGATCCTCGAGCAGCTACTGCCGCGCGATCACCCCTACGTGCACCGGCACGGTTCACCGGGCCACGGTCGCGACCATGTAGTTCCGGCGTTCATCTCCCCATCGGTGACGGTGCCGGTCATCGACGGCGATGTCGCGCTCGGGACGTGGCAAAGCATCGTGTTCGTCGACACGAACAGGGACAACCCGCAGCG
>JAHWJK010000053.1:6885-11013 GCA_019348445.1 Actinomycetota bacterium
GACGAGTCGGTGACGTCGACGTCGATGAAGCTGAGGTTGCGACCGCGACGGAGCACGCGCGCTTCGGCGCGAAGGTCGGCTCGGTCGGCCGCCGCCACGTAGGTGACCGTCAAGCCCACGGTGGTTCCGCGCAGATTCTCAGGCGGAACCGGCGTCGCCCACGCCGCGCAAGTCGCTGCGGTGTCGATCAGTGTGGCGATGGCTCCGCCGTGGACGATCGTTCCGATGGTGACGACTTCATCCCGAAACGGCAGCAGCATGACGGCGCGGTCCTGCTCGATGACGTCGAGTTGCAAGCCGACGAGGGCCGGGAACGGAGATGAACCGAGGAACTGCTCGACGAGCTGCATGCCGGTCATCGACATGTCCACGACCATACAGACTGTCCCGCGATGAGGACGCGCCCGACCAAGGCGGAGCTAGAAGCGGCCAGAAACAAGGTCGTCCCGGACGTCATCGCTCGCGGCCTCGACGTCCTGTTCTGCGGGATAAACCCGGGTCTGTATACGGCCGCGATCGGCCATCACTTCGGAAGGCCGGGCAACAGGTTCTGGCCCGCGCTCCATCTATCGGGGTTCACGCCGACGTTGTTGTCTCCGTACGACGAGGATGAGTTGCTCGCCCTGGGTCTCGGCGTGACGAACGTCGTGATGCGCACGACCGCCACGGCAGCTGAACTGACCGACGACGAGCTCCGCGCAGGTGCCGTTGCTCTCAAGAAGAAGGTGATCCGGTTCCGGCCGCGCTATCTCGCCGTTCTGGGCCTCGGCGCGTACCGCGTCGGCTTCGGCATCAAGAAGGCAGTCGTCGGTCCGCAACCCGAGCGGGTGGGAGACACCAAGGTATGGCTGTTGCCGAATCCAAGCGGCTTGAACGCGCATTACCAACTGCCCGACCTCGCCCGCGAGTTCGCCCGGCTCCGGGCCGCGGTTCGCAGCTAACACGCTGTAGCCTTCTTTTCGATCCCACAGAGACCACGAAGGACACCATGCCCGAGACCACCACCACGACCGCACCTGCCGAGGCACCGGGAGCGCCCGTCCCGAGCCCGCCGAAGAAGCGCGGCCCCCTCGACGATTACAAGCGCAAGTACGAGAACTGGCGGTTGCGTCGGAGGCGGGCGAAGAACGCGAAGGGGCGCCGCGCCACCTCTAAACGGTCGACGCTCGTGCTCGTCGGGCTGCTCATCCTGTTGTTCGCCGCGTTCGCGTGGTCGACCAATTACGCCTACACCGCGGAGACGCCGGGGGAAGAGATCACGTTCGACGAACTCAGCGCGCTCGCGGCGCAGGAACGGATCGAGACCGCGGAGTTCCGTGACGAGGACAACAAGCTCGTAGGGACCTTCGTGGCCGAACCGCCCGAGGACGAAACCGGTGCCGGCGGCGATGCCAAGAACAAAGAGGGCAAAGAGGGGAAGGCGAACGCGGACAAGGCGGACCGACAGAACCGCAACGACCGGGGCGGCAAGAACGGGAACGACGAGCCGACGCCACGGGAGCAGCGGGAGGCCGAGCTGGCCGAGATCGCCCCCGCAGGGGAGGGGACCTACTGGCTCGACTATCCCCCGAGCGATGCCGCGTTCGGCGTCTTGTCGGAGTTGGTCATCTCCTCCGGTGCTCGCGTCTCGGTCGACCCGCAGACCTCGAAGACGATCGTTCGCTCGATCTCGACCTACCTGTTGCCGTTGTTGATCCTGGCCGCGGCGTTCGGGCTGCTGTTCACGGCGGGTAAGGGCGGCGGAGGCGCGATCGGCGAGGTGATGACGTTCGGCACCCTCGGTGCGAAGAAGCAGAAGAAAGGGTTCACGACCCCTACGACCTTCGGAGACGTCGGTGGCGCGCAAGAGGCGATCGCGGAGCTGCGCGAGGTCGTCGACTACCTGTCGAACCCGAAGAAGTACGAAGAGATCGGCGCGATCCCGCCGAAAGGAGTCTTGCTGTTCGGTCCTCCGGGATGCGGCAAAACCCTGCTGGCTAAGGCCGTTGCGGGCGAAGCATCGGTTCCGTTCTTCTCGGTCGCGGGGGCCGAGTTCGTCGAATCTCTCGTCGGCGTCGGTGCCGCTCGCGTCCGTGACCTTTTCGCTCGGGTGCGTGCGGTCGCTCCGGCCATCGTCTTCATCGACGAGCTAGATGCCGCGGGTCGCAAGCGCGGCGGTGGCGAGGGCGGTGGTTCCGACGAGCGCGAGCAGACGCTCAACCAGCTCCTCGTCGAGATGGACGGTTTCGAGGTCTCCGCGGGCGTCGTCATCATCGGTGCAACCAACCGCCCCGACATCCTCGACCCGGCGCTGCTGCGTCCGGGCCGGTTCGACCGTCACATCACCGTCGACCAGCCGGATCACGACGCGCGGGTCGAGATCCTGAAGCTCCACGCGCGCGGCAAGCCGCTGGCGTCGTCGGTCGACCTGAACTACCTCGCGAAGCGGACTCCGGGATTCTCCGGAGCCGACCTCGCGAACGTGATCAATGAAGGCGCGCTCCTGACCCTCCGCGAGAAGAAGCCCGAGATCGAGATCGCCGAGCTCGAGGAAGCGATCCAGCGTGTCTTGCATGGGCCGAAGCGACGCGGCCGTGTGTTGAGCGACGACGAGCGACTCCGTGCCGCGTATCACGAGAGCGGCCACGCGGTGGTCGCGGCCGCGCTCGGCCACGCCGAGGACATCCACCGCGTGACGATCCTGGCGCGCTCTAAGGGCGTCGGCGCTACAGGGATCCAGCGCGAAGAAGTACTCCTCAAGACACGCAACAACTTGTTTGCCGAGGTGGTGATCGCGATGGGCGGCCTGGCGGCCGAAGAGGTCGTTCTAGAGGAGCCGTCTACGGGCGCGGAACAAGACATCGAGCAGGCGACGGACGTCGCACGCGACATCGTTGGTCGTTTCGGGATGAGTCCGCAACTTGGCCGCGCTCGCCTTCTCGCGAGTGACGTCGACCAGTTCCTAGGTAACGACAGTGGGTTCGCTCATCTGTCGGAGGAGACGCACCAAGAATTCGACAAGGAAGTACGGCGCTTGTTGAGCGAGGGCGAGGACGAGGCGATCAAGATCCTCGAGGAGAACCGCGCCGCACTGGACGCCCTCGCGAAGGTGGTCGAAGAACACGAAACCGTTGAAGGGACCGCGCTCTACTCGATGCTCAAGGACGTCCCGGTGGACCTACAGCGGCTGAGCCGTGTCTTCGGCGAAGGGTCGAACAACGGCCGTGCCGGCACGGTGGCTCGGAAGACGAACGTCTAGAGGTCTGTAGTCGCCTCGTCGTCAAGCAGGGCGGCTTGGAGCGATTCGGCGCTGCCGTCGCCGGCTGCTGCGATCGCGAGCTCGTCCCCGGCACGAAGAGTGAGGAAACGCCCGTGCTCGCCCCTGACCTTCTTCACGTGCTCGACGAAACGGTGGAGATAGAGCTCTTCGGCCTGCTCTTCCAGCCGCTCGAGGTCGACGACCACGCCGTCCTGGCGTTGCTCGCCCCGCCCGTCGGCGCCGGTGCGGTTCTCGGTCTGTGCCACGCCTCCCACCATACGCCCGACAGGAGGCCAAGCGACGCCGGAGAACCTCCCTACTAGAGCGATGAGGACGCCACCCGTATACGCGCGCGCTGCGAGAAAGCTCGTAGCGGTCATGACGGTGGTCAGCTTGCTGGCCCCGCTTGCGCCCGCGCGCGGTGCCGCCGGCTGCGGAACCATCGCCGGGAACTTCACGACGATCGCGGGACCGCGTTTCTCGGCCGGGCCGCAGCGCATCGTCGATCTCGCTGTGGACGCCCGCTCACCCTCTCGATTTTTCGTGACCAACGGGACGTCGGTGATGCGCACGAGCGATGGTGGATGCTCGTGGGAGCCGGTTTACGAACTCGGTCCCGAGCCGACGAAGGGCCAGACGTACACCTCGGCCAATGCACGCATCCTCCAGGTCGTCGTCCCGGAAAGCGGGGGCCGAGTGTTGCTCTCGATCGCCGAGACGCTCGTGAATCAACCCCGCCCGCATGTACTCGTCAGCTTCAACGCCGGTCAATCGTGGGAGTCCGGCGATGCAGGTCTGCCGCCACTGGGGTCGCCCGACGCGCTCGTCGTAGCGTCCTCATCGCCCGACACCGCGTACCTTGCGGTCGACCTCGGTGGCGGCACCATCGA
>JAHWJK010000054.1:0-4951 GCA_019348445.1 Actinomycetota bacterium
CTCAGCACCGTCGTTTTGGCACCGCCATCGAGATGCAAGAACACCTGTGTCGACCCTGGGTGGTTCGTGAGGACGTCCTTCAACGTGTCGACGGTCGTCGAGGTACAAGCCTCCACCGGAAGGGTGATCTGCAACGGGCGGTTCTCGCCGAGATCGGGCTTGTGGATCTCTTGCGCCATGACTTTCACCGAGTCGTCGCGAGCGTCGCGGTCGACGCGACCCTTGATCAGGAGGATCTCGTCCGGCGCAAGCAGCGCTCCGAACTGCTGGTACGTCCGGGCGAACACCACCACCTCGGTCGCGGCCCCCGACAGATCTTCGAGGTCGAGGATGACCATGATGTCGCCCCGCCTCGTCACGCGCTTGTTCAACGAGGAAACGAGTCCGCCGATCGTCACGAATTCGCCCGGGCTCTTGGCCTTCAGCCCTGCCAACGGCACGTCGCACATCCGCGCGAGGAGACCTTCCACACCCATGAGCGGGTGATCGGAGACGTACATACCGAGTGCTTCCTTCTCGAGCTTGAGCACCATGTCCTTCGGATACTCCGATATGGACAACGGCGCTTCCGCGTATGCAGAGGAGTCGGACGCGCCGGGCTCGTCGAAGAACCCCCACTGGCCGTGAGCCTGGTTCTTGCGCCGTTCCATGACGGACCCACAGATCGTCTCGAAGCCGTCGAGGAGACCTTGGCGGGTGTGACCGAGCGCCTCGAATGCTCCGGCCTTGATCAACGATTCGACGGTCTTGCGATTCAGGCACGTGAAGTCGACCTTGTTGCAGAAGTCGTAGAACGTCTCGAACGCACCCTTGTCGCGGCGAGCTTCGACGATCTTCTCGACCACGTTCTCGCCCACACCCCTGATCGCGGACAACCCGAAGCGGATGGCGTCTCCCACCGGAGTGAAGTCCTTGTCGGAGGTATTCACATCGGGGAGCAGGACGTCGATCTTCATCTTGCGCGCGATGTGGAGGTAGAAGGGCTTTGCATCCTTGCTGTCCTTGACGCTGGTCAGGAGCGCGGCCATGTACTCGACCGGGTAGTGCGCCTTCAACCACGCGGTCTGGTAGGCGACGTACGCGTAGCAAGCAGAATGCGCGCGATTGAAGGAGTAATCCGCGAACGGTTGGATCAACCCCCACAGCTTCCGCGCCTCTTGCTCGGTCAGGCCGAACGACTTGCAGCCCTGGATGAACACCGGCTCCTCCGCCGCCATCAGCGCCCGGTCCTTCTTGCCGATCGCTTTACGAACCTTGTCGGCCTTACCGGGTGAATAACCCGCGAGCTTCTGCAGCAACAGGACGATCTGTTCTTGGTAGACGAGAACCCCGTAGGTCTCTTTCGTCATGTCCTCTAGAGACGGATGCAGGTACTGCACCTTCGACGGGTCGTTCTTCCGCTCGATATACGCGGGGATCTCAGCCATCGGCCCGGGCCGGTACAGCGCGATGAGGGCCATGATGTGCTCGAAGCGATCGGGCTTGAGTTGCGCGAGCAGCCTGCGCATGCCATCGGACTCGAGCTGGAAGATCCCGTCCGAATCCCCTCGCTTCAGCATGTCGTAGACCTTCGGATCTGCGAGATCGAGGTTGTCGACGTCGATGTCGATACCGCGGTTCGCCTTCACGTACTCACGTGTGAGGTCTATGACCGTCAGGTTCCGCAAGCCCAGGAAGTCCATCTTGAGGAGACCGAGCTCCTCGACCCCCTTCATGTCGTACTGCGTGACGATCTCGCCGTGGTCGCCGCGTTTCAGAGGTAGGTGCTCGACCAGCGGGTCGCGACCGATGACGACGCCGGCGGCGTGGATGCCGGCCGACCGTTTGAGGTTCTCGACCTGGAGAGCCGTGTCGATGATCTCTTTCGCGGCACCACCTTGGTCGTACGCCTCGCGCAGCTCCGGTGACGTCTCCAGCGCGCTCTGCAGGCCTGCATCGCGCCCCATGATCAGCGGCGGATACATCTTGCAGAGGCGATCGCCCTCCGCGTACGGGAACCCCAGCACGCGGGCTGCATCCTTGATCGCTTGTTTGCCCTTGATGGTGCCGTACGTGACGATCTGAGCGACGCGGTCGTCGCCGTACTTCTCGGAGACGTAGCGGATGACCTCGCCGCGTTTGCGCTCGTCGAAGTCGATGTCGATATCGGGCATCGCGATGCGCTCGGGGTTGAGGAACCGTTCGAACATGAGGTCGTACCGCAGTGGGTCTAGCTCGGTGATCCCGGTCGCGTAGCTCACGATCGAACCCGCCGCGCTCCCGCGTCCCGGTCCAACGCGGATCCCGTGGTCCTTCGCCCAGTTGACGAAGTCCTGGACGACGAGGAAATAGTCGGGGAACTTCATCTCGTTGATGACCTTGAGCTCGTACTCGGCCCGCTCTTTCACCTCGGGCGTGATCTCGTCGTATCGCTTCTCGAGACCCTTGAAAACGAGTTCGCGCAGGTAACTCTCGGACGTTTTGCCCTCCGGGATCTCGTAGTGCGGAAGGATCGTTCCGCCGAGCGACAGAGTGACGTTGCAACGGTCGGCTACCTCGAGTGTGTTCTCGCACGCGCCGGGCCACGCGGCGAATTTCTTGTGCATCTCTTCCGGCGTCTTCATGTAGAACTCGTCGGAGTCGAACTTGAAGCGCTTAGGGTCGGACAGCTCGGAGCCCGTGTTGATACACAGCAGCACCTCGTGGCCTGCAGCTTGCTCCTTGTGTGTGTAGTGCGAGTCGTTCGTCGCGACCCACGGGATGCCCATCTCGCGCCCGACCTTGACCAGCTCGTCATTCAGTGCGCGCTGTACCGCGATCCCGTGGTCCTGAAGCTCCAGGTAGAAACGATCACCGAAGACTTCTCTGTATTGACTGACTTTGCGGCGCGCTCCGGCGAGATCGCCTGCGACGATGAGCTTGGGGATCTCCGCCGAAAGGCAACCGGACAGACAGATGACGCCATCGGAATGCTCGGCGAGGATCTCGTGATCGGAGCGCGGGTAGTAGTGGAAGCCTTCGAGCCACGCCTTGCTCGAGATCTTCGTGAGGTTCTTGTAGCCGGTGTCGTCGGCTGCGAGCAGCGTGAGGTGGAACGTCTTTTCTCCGTTCTCCCGCTGTGGCGGTTTCTCGCTTCGGTGGCCGGGGGCGAAGAGGTAGCCCTCCATCCCGAGGATCGGCTTGACGCCCGCCTTCGATCCCGTCTTGTAGAACTCGAGCGCGCCGTACATCACGCCGTGATCGGTGATCGCACACGCAGGCATGCCCGCCGCGGCCGCAGCCTCGAACATGTCGCCGACCCTGCTGGCACCGTCGAGCATCGAATATTCCGAATGCGCATGCAGGTGGACGAAGCTCACAGAGGGCCTTTCCGGACGAAGAATTACAACTGCGTGATTACACCGATGAAAGCACTCTGACGCAAGGGGTGCAACGACCCACGCTGACCTGGGACACCCGCCACCGCTGTGGCCGCCGTCTCACCTTGGTTTGGTTCCGGTACGAACCCGCACCCGCCGCATGCACCCCTCCCGAACGTGGTAACCGGCCGCCGTGACCCGCTTCCCCTCAGGCCACAGCGACCGGCTGTCTGGTGCCATGCTGGTCCCTACAGGGTGTTGGTCGTAAGCCCTCTTTTCCTGTGGATTGCGCGTGGATGGGCGCCTAGCTGGGTGTGGACAACCCGGCCCCGCCCAAGACTCGACCTAGGTCGTCGGGGAGTTCGTCGGTGACCTCGATCCGCGTGCCGTCGGCCGGGCTCGGGAACGCGAGCTTCCATGCGTGGAGAAAAGGTCGTTCGAGCCCGAGGTCGCGGGACAACTCCCCGACTCCGCCATAAGTCCTGTCCCCCAGGACGGGATTCCCCAGGTGCGCCATGTGCACGCGGATCTGGTGCGTACGCCCCGTCTCGAGCGTCACCTCGACAAACGAGAAGCGGGCGCTGGTCTCCAGCACTTCGTAGTGACTAACCGCCCGCCGGCCGTCGGCTACGACTGCCATCCGCGTCCGCCTCGTCGGGTGCCTCCCGATCGGGGCCTCGACGGTCCCCGACTCGGCCGGGAGGCGACCTCGGACGAGAGCCAGATACCGACGTTCGATCTCGCGCCGTTGCATCGCCGCGACCAGAGCCGTTTGCGCGTCGTCGTCTTTCGCTATCAGAAGCAGTCCGGAGGTGTCCTTGTCCAGACGGTGGACGATGCCCGGTCGTGTCGAACCCTTGCCCGAGAGATCGACCCCGAGGCCGAGCAGAGCGTTGACGAGCGTCCCCTGGAGGTGGCCTCGTGCCGGATGCGTCACGAGCCCGGCAGGTTTGGAGACGACCAGCACACGCTCGTCGGAATACCGAACCTCGATCGGGATGTCTTCCGCCTCGGGAGCGGGAACGTCACCGGGCGTGATCTCTCCACGGACGTCGTCACCGCGTTCGAGACGATAGCTAGGTCGGACGGCATCGCCTCTGACCGTGACCTCTCCATTGCGCAGCGCACGCTGCGCCGCAGCCCGGGTCACTCCCGATCGCTTCGCAACTACGACGTCGACGCGTTGACCGAGGTCCTCCTCGGACGCCGCGAAGCGCACGCGCGTCGTCATGGTTCGTTCTTAGGTGCGCGGAAACTAAGAAAGAAAAGGATCGACACACCTACAACGATGGCCGAATCCGCGACGTTGAACAGTGGCCATACCTGAAGATCGATGAAGTCGACGACCTGGCCCCCGGGCGACCTCGCGAAACGATCTATCAAGTTGCCGACGCCTCCTCCGAGCACGGCTCCCAGCGGAAGCAACCATCGGGGGTCGTCGACCTTTCGCGCGAGGTAAACGATCGTGGCGGCGATCACGAGCGACGCGACCACGAAGAAGCCGGGCACGCTCTGTCCGAGCCCGAACGCGCCGCCGGGGTTGTAGGTCAGCCGCAACGTCAAGATGCCGTCGATCACGCGAACGACGTCGCCGTCGCCGAGTTCGGTGACGA
>JAHWJK010000054.1:5051-6235 GCA_019348445.1 Actinomycetota bacterium
TCTGTTTGCCGAAGACGGGGCCTTAACGAGCAGGTCGACGCGGCAGGCCGACGCTCTTGTGGCCCTCGCGCAGAAGTCGGTTGCCGAGGATCCAGACCCCGATCGAGCGACCGTTGTGCTGAATGTCGACCTCGACCACCTCATGACCGGAACCGGCGGTGCGGACGAAAGCTCCGGTGGAGTGTTCTCGTCGACGGTCATGCAGCGCATCGCGTGCGACGCCCGGATCCAAGCCATCATCAGGAACGCGCGTGGCGATGCAGTAGGCGTCGGCACGGTCTTGCGGACGGCCCCACCGGGGATCCGGAGGATCCTGATGAGACGAGATGGCGGGTGCCGCTTCCCCGGGTGCACCAACAAGTGCTTCCTCGATGCTCATCACATCGTGGAGTGGACCAAGGGCGGTCGCACCGAGCTACAGAATCTCGCGTTGCTATGCCGGGCTCATCACCGAATGCTCCACAAAAGCGGATGGTCATTGCGGGGTGATCCGAACGGACGATTGGAAGTGATCGACGACAAAGGAAGACCGGTCCGGGCGGGCCCCATGGGCTTGGAGGAAGACGTTCGGTCGTGGTTGTGGGATGAGGTACTTCAGGGAAGTGTCGGGAGTAGTGCAGAAAGAAAACGCGTCGGCGTTCTCAACTGATGACCGCTAGCTAGCGGACACGTTCCTCGCGCCGCTTGCAATCGAGGCACAGCGACGCGTGCGGCAGGGCTTTCAACCGCGACGCGTCGATGGGGTTGCCGCAGCGTTCGCACGTGCCGTACCCGCCTTCGTCGATTCGCGTCAGAGCTCTGTTGATCTGATCGATCAGGTCGCGGATGTTGTTCCGGATCGAGAGATCGCGCTCGCGGTCGAAGGTGGCCGTTCCCGCGTCGGCAAAGTCTTCGTCGAGCCCGACCTCGCCGGTCAGATCGGACTGCGACCCGGTGAAGGAAGCTCCCTGCAGCTCGTCCAGCTGCCGTTCGAGATCGGTGCGTTCGTCCTCCAGCTGCGTCTTGATCCGCGCGAGATCTTCCTGGTCGAGCTTGGCCGGCCGTACCTTCTTCGGCGGAGGAGCCTTCGGCTGAGGACGCCGGATCAGCGGCTTCTTGACCGGTTTCGCCGGCGGAGCCTCGGGCGCTGTTTCGGCGGCGCCTTTCTTGACGGGGGCTTTCCCAACCGTCTTCTTCGCCCCCGA
>JAHWJK010000054.1:6335-10636 GCA_019348445.1 Actinomycetota bacterium
TCTTCGCGCTCGTCTTCTTGGCCGGCGTCTTCTTAGCGCTCGTCTTCTTGGCGGCCGGCTTCTTGACTGCCGTTTTCGCCTTCTCGACGGCCTTCTTTACGACCTTTTCCGCGGTCTTCTTAGCGGAACTCGTCTTGCTGGGTGGCTTCTTCGCCGGGCTCATGGGCGCGGGACGATAGCACAGTAGTTAGTTCACAAGGCGACGTTTCGGACCGCCATCCAATCCACTCGCGCCTCTATTCTGTCGCCCATGCCGGAGCCGCTTTATCGCCCCGTGGACCCCCGGGTCTCGTTCCCGAAGTTGGAAGAGGCCTTGGTCGAGTCGTGGAAGGAAAGGGAGGTCTTCCACCGCCAGCTCGAGGCTCGCGCGGGCGCTCCCGAGTGGGTCTTCTACGAGGGACCTCCAACGGCGAACAACAAGCCGGGCATCCACCACATCGAGTCGAGGACCTTCAAGGACATCTTTCCGCGCTTCCAGTCGATGCGCGGGCGCTTCGTCTACCGGAAGGCCGGGTGGGACTGCCACGGGCTCCCGGTCGAGGTCGCGGTCGAGAAAGAGCTCGGCATCACGCACAAGCGCCAGATCGAGGAAGAGATCGGCATCGAGGAATTCACCCGGCGATGCCGCGAATCGGTCGAGCGCTACGTCGAGGACTGGGAGAAGGTCACCGACCGGATCGGGTTCTGGGTCGACCTCGATGACGCGTACTGGACGATGTCCGCCGATTACGTCGAGAGCGTCTGGTGGCTACTCAAACAGATCTGGGACAAGGGGCTTCTCGAAGAGGACTTCAAGGTCGTCCCCTATTGCCCCCGCTGTGAGACCGCGCTGTCCTCCCACGAGCAACACATGTCGGGGGCGTACCAGACGGTCACCGACCCGTCTGTCTACGTTCGCTTCCCCCTCGCCGACAACGAGGACGTCGCTCTCCTGGTGTGGACGACGACGCCATGGACGCTACTCGCCAACATGGCGGTCGCGGCCGGCCCCGACATCACCTACGCGGAGGTCGACGATCCCGACCTACCGGGCAAACGACTGATCGTCGCGGCCGACCGGGTCGATCCGCTTCTGGGAGAGGGGACGCACGTTCATCGTCACCTCTCGGGGGCCGAGCTGATCGGCGGCGGCAACACGCGCTACGTCCCACCTTTCGACTTCGTGCATGGCCCTCCCCCGGCACACACGGTTCGGGCAGGTGATTTCGTCACGACCGAGGACGGATCGGGGATGGTGCACCTCGCGCCGTACGGAGAAGAGGACATGTCCGTCGCGAAACGCGACGACCTCCCCATCGTTCAGATGATCGACGGCTCCGGCAACGTCGTCGACGAACCGCCGTCGAAGTTCGCCGGCATGTGGATCAAGGACGCGGATAAGGCGATCGTCCAAGACCTGACCGACCGCCAGGTTCTGTTCCGGTCCGAGGTCTACGAGCATGCGTATCCACACTGCTGGCGGTGCGGGACTCCACTCCTTTATTACGCGCGCAAGGACTGGTACATCCGGACCTCGCAGATCCGCTCGCAGCTCGAGGCGTCGAACGAAGAGACGAATTGGCAGCCGCCCACGATCAAGTACGGACGGTTCGGCGATTGGCTCGCGAACAACGTCGACTGGTCGTTGTCGCGCGACCGCTACTGGGGAACGCCGCTACCGATCTGGCGGTGTGAGGAGGGACACGCTACGTGCGTCGGGTCCTTCGCAGAACTCGCCGAGCGCGCCGGAAGAGAACTGCGTGACTTCGATCCCCACCGGCCGTATGTCGACGACATCACGTTCCCGTGCCCGGAATGCACGCAGGAAGCGCGCCGCGTTACGAGCGTGATCGACGCGTGGTTCGATTCCGGCGCGATGCCTTTCGCGCAATGGCACTACCCCTTCGAGAACACGGACGTGTTCGAGCGGAGGTTTCCCGCCGACTTCATCTCCGAGGCGATCGATCAAACGCGCGGGTGGTTCTATTCGCTCACTGCGATCGCGACGCTCATCCGGGGCCACAACAGTTACCGGAACGTCGTTTGCCTCGGCCACATCGTCGATGCCGAGGGCCGCAAGATGTCGAAGTCGCTCGGCAACGTGATCGACCCGTGGACCGTCCTGAATGCCCAGGGAGCCGACGCGCTGAGGTGGTACATGCTGACCTCGGGGACCCCGTGGTCGCCGCGGCGCGTGTCCGCCGAACTGATCGAGGAATCCCTCCGGAAGTTCCTGTTGACGCTCTGGAACACGTACTCGTTCTGGGTCACGTATGCCTCGCTCGAAGGCTTCGACCCGTCGAAGGCCTCGATCCCCGTAGCCGAGCGGTCACAGGTGGATCGCTGGATCCTCGCGGAGCTCGACGACACCGTCCGCATCGTCACCGAATCGCTCGACGCATTCGACGCGACGCGAGGAGGCAAGCGTCTCGACCGCTTCGTCGACGACCTCTCTAACTGGTACGTGCGACGCTCCCGCCGCCGCTTCTGGAAATCGGGCGAAGATGCCGACACGCAAGCTGCGTTCCTCACGTTGTGGGAATGCCTCACGACCGTCGCGCAGCTCGCGGCACCGTTCACGCCGTTCATCACCGACGAGATCTACTCGAACCTCACACGGCCACTAGGCGATGCACCGGATTCGGTCCACCTGAGCGAGTGGCCGGAACCGGACGGCGCGCGTGTCGACGACACGCTCCGGCGCCGGATGGCGCTGGTCCGCAGACTGGTCGGTCTCGGCCGCTCGGCGCGAACGGAAGCGCAGGTCAGGGTCCGGCAACCGCTGGCACGGGCCTTGGTAGTGATCCCGCCCCGCGAGACCGACGACCTGCGAGGTCTCGAGGCGGTGGTCGCCGACGAGTTGAACGTGAAGTCGGTAGAGCAGCTAGGCGGCGTCGCCGAACTCGTGACCTACAACGTCAAGCCGAACTTCAAGACGCTCGGTCCGCGGTTCGGCCGCGATGTGAAGAAAGTAGCCGCCGCCATCGCGGACGCGGACGCGCACGACGTCGTGACCGCGATCGAGAGCACCGGCACCTATCCACTGGAGTTCGGGGGCGGCGCCGTCGAGCTTGGCCGTGATGATCTCGACATCAGGGTGGAGGGCCGCCCCGGATTCTCGCTCGCGCAAGACGGCCCCTACGGCGTCGCACTCGATCTGGAACTGACCGACGACCTGATCGCCGAAGGGGTAGCGCGCGAGGTCGTGCGCGGTATCCAAGACCTTCGAAAGACCGCGGGTCTCGCGGTCGAGGACCGCATCGAGTTGTGGCTCGACCCGACCGGAGACGCCGCCACACGAGCCGTCGACGTGCACCGCGACTTCATCGCAAACGAGACGCTCGCGACCTCTACCTACTCGGGGCCTGCAGATGGAGAAGTGGCCGTAGAGAACGTGGGCCTAGACGAAGGCTCCGTGCGCATCGCGCTACGTCGCGCTCCGTCAACTTAGTCGTCGAGGTGGACCAGGACGTGCAGGTCCGGGAGATCGCCCTTGGGGTAGAAGTCGTCGGCCCACTGCGGCTTCTCGTCTAACGCCGCGGAGAAGGCGACGATGCGCGCGTTCGGGTACATCTCCCTGATCCTCGGAGCGGCTTCGCTCCCGTCCATCCCCGGCATCCAATAATCGAGGATGATCAGGTCGGGCTGGAAACCGCTACAGCCGGTAAGCGCGGCGGCGCCGCTCGTGACCACCCGAACGTCGTCGACCTCGTCTTCCGCGGCCAACGCAACCGTCAGCACTCGACCGATCGTTGCATCGTCATCGACGACCAGCACGTTCACTCTTACTTCCTTCCCCCTACAACCTCACAATGAGAAGGATGGGGCACGGAAGCTCCGCGGGACATAGGTAGTTCGAGCACGCGGCGTACGTAATGTGGCCGTGTTCGCGTCCGTCGTGTCCGTTTCGAACCGATTAGGGCTTACAGATCGTGCACGCGTCGTAGCCGCGACGACGCGCGGCGGTGGCCGACATCGCTTCGGCTTCCTTGACCCTCGCGTAGCGACAGTCGGGTTTGTGGTAGCGCTGCCGAGTCGGCACGGCCACCACCTCGCCCTCCGCGGTTTGGACAGTGGGGCGCGCCTGAGCCGCGATCTCTTCCCGCGATCGGTGGTAGCCGAGGGCGAGAAGGACCGCGGCAACAACGCTGGCGCCGATCGATACCCAGATCAGGGGTGGATCCGCTCCGATCCACCCGATCACGAGCGTGATCGCCGCCGCAGCGATCAGAACGAGTGCACCGCCGATCAGCGCGGTCACGACAGCGCTAAACCTCTTCGGGAGATACCTCTACGTCCTTCTCCCGACGGAACAAGCCACG
>JAHWJK010000055.1 GCA_019348445.1 Actinomycetota bacterium
TCAGGATATTCAGCATGAGGTGCTTCACGTCGTCGCGCGAACGCGGATCACAGGGGACGACCTCTACGCTGTCGGGAACCTCCAGTGCCTCGCGCACGCGACCCAAAACGGTCGCTCTGTCCTCCTTCGCGCCGTCGAGGTGAGTGACGCCCACGACATACGGGACGTCGGCGTACCGCTTGAACTGATCGAGGATGTGCGATCCCTCTTCGAGGGAGCGGTCGTCGGCTGCATTGACGAGCAGGATGAACCCGATCATCCCCTCGGACAGGATCTCCCACATGACCTCGAAGCGGCGTTGCCCGGGAGTCCCGAACAAGAACAGTGCCAGGTCCTCGGCGAACGTGATCCGTCCGAAATCCATCGCGACGGTCGTCTTCGCCTTCTGGTTGCGCCCCTCGTCGGAGACGTCGCGTTCGGTCCCGACGATCGCAACCTCGCTGATCGTTCCGATCAGCGTCGTCTTGCCGGCCGAGAAAGGACCGGTGATCACGATCTTCAACGGCCGCGCCGCCTTGGTCGCGCTCGCGCGGGTGCGGCGGATCAGATCGGGTCTGCCGTTGCCTTTAGCCACTTAGAGACCTTTCACGCCGTCGATCAACCGGGAGATGAGTCCTCGGGTGATCTCCTCGTCGTCCTCCACCCGATGCTTGGTCTCGGGTTCCGCGGCGAGGAAGTCGTCTTCTTCGTCCTCCACCTCTTCGCTCGACATCCGGGGCACCAGGAAGGTCGGAGTGTTCTCGACCTCAGACTGCCTGAATAGGTCGGAGAGCTCCTGAACGGCCGCGCGCTTATCGACGGCCTCGTCGTCACCCTTGTAAACCCCGCTGCTGTCGCCATTCGTCGGCGTCGGGAACGCATCGTCGAGATCCTCGGCGACCGGCGTTACTTCCGGCGCGGTCGCGTCACGGCCGAGGATCTCGGACCCGAAAGGGTCGGCATCACTCCCGTCGCCGGCGTCCGGCGTGCCGGCCGGATCGTCATCGCCGCTGCCGAAGGTGTCGTCGATCAGCTCCGAACTCGGCGTCTCCTCGATCAGATCGCCCGGCGCGGGAGCATCGAACCAGTCCCCCGTCGGCAGATCCGTCGCCTCGAGCGCGGCGGGCTCGGCTTCGGTTTCGGCCTCGGCTCCCGCTTCGGCCATCGTCGGCTCGGCAGGTGACGGATCCGAGGACGCATCGTCGACCGCGAGGCCGGGGTCGTATGCCGACGCGTGGTAGGTCTCGGGATCCGGAGCCGGGGCCGCGTCGACGACGTCGGCGATGTCGAGTGTCTCGAGCATGGGAGCCGCGTCGGGTGTGGGATCGACGGCACCTTCATCGGAATCCACCTCGTCCACCGGTGCCGGCTCGTCTAGTTGCTCCACGGCCGGAGCGGTTTCCGCCGCGGCCGGCTGCTCCGGTGGCAGCGGCGGGAGCGGGGTGTCATCGTCGTCGATATGGCCGGGAACGTGGACGAGCCCGGCGGCCGCCAACCCGTAGAGCGTTCTCATCGTCGCGAAGATGTCGGACCCAACGGCTTCCGCGATATCCAGCACCGACCGCTGCCCGTTGACGAGCACGAGGATGCGCCACTCGGTGGGCGTGATGTTGATCTCTGCCGCCCCTTCCGGAGGCGTGGGCGCCATCTCGACCACCGCGTTCTCCGACGGGATCTTGCGAGTGATGATCGCAAGCTCGTCCAGTCGCCTCGAACCTTCCATGATGAGGTTCTCGACGCTCACCGAGATCGCGACCTCGGCTTCCGTCGCTTCTCCGGGGGCCCAGTCGAACTCGCCCGCGTCCCATCGCAACAGATCGAAGACCGCGTCCTCGATCTGGGAACGAACCGCCGTCTCCAGTTGATCCTCGGTGACCAGGCCGGCAGCGCGTAGCACGTCACCGAGACGACCCCCGCCGTCCGCCTGTTCGTCGAGCGCTTTCATGAGCTGCCCGTCGGTCACGACTCTCGCCCTGACGAGCTTCTGTCCGATCAGCTCCTTGGAAAGTGTGGATTCCGCGAAGTAGACGTCGCCGTCACGGAAGTACACGTTGCCCTGGCCGGCCGAACGCTGAACGTCGAGACGACCCGTCTTCCGCGACTGCGACAGCAGCCGAAAGATGTCCGGCAGCGTGAAGTCGTCGAGTGTTCCTTTGAGCATCTAGTGGCCTCCCTGCCCTAGTCGTCTACTGCCAGGTGGCAAAAGGTGCTTCGGAGGACTCCGGCGCGCGCTCTTCAGGCGCTGCTGGTGGAGGTGTGGGCGCCGCTTCTCCCATCGTCGTGTTGATCACGGCCTCCGCGGGCGACACCGGAGCCGGCTCTGCCGTCTGCATCGGTAGCTCGACGGACTCCGCCATCACGTCGGAGATCTGTGCTGCAGCCCGACGCATCTCGAAGAGAGCGAGCCCGATCTTCGCCCGCTTGGAGGTGATCACGACCAGGACCGCGTGGGGTCCCGCTGCCATCAGCACGACGTAGCCGTCGGCTCCCTCGACGAAAACTTGCCCGAGATCACCGCGGCCCAGGCCCTCGGCAGCCCTCTCACCGAGGGTGAGGAGCGCGGCGCTCATCGCCGCGAGCCGGTCTTCCTCCACGTGAGGCGGCAACGCCGAAGCCATCGGGAGGCCATCCGCGCTGACCACCGCCGCTGCTTCTGCTTCGGCGGAAACTCCCAGGAACGAGTCGAGTACCGCGGCGAGACGGTCGGCTTTGGACAAGTGAACCTCCTTGGCATGGCGCGATCGATGGCACCTGGTATGTCGGCACGCACGGCGCCCCGGTTGAGAAACCCCTACGTTCCGTGACCCCCGGCGCTAGTGGTCGCGGCGTAACGTGCCGATCGCGTGGAGGGCAGCGGCCGACATCGTCTCGAGCGGCGGATCCTGTCCCGTCCAGATCTGGAACGAAGCCGCAGCTTGGTGAACGAGCATCCCGAGCCCGCCCCACGCGTACGACCCACCTGCCCGTGCCCGCTCGACGAGAGCGGTCGCCGGCGGGTCGTATACGAGATCCACCACCACCTGCCCTTCTCTCCACGTCACGTCGGGGAGAGGATCGCCGGTGCCGGTCCCGATCGGCGTCGCATTCACGAAGATGTCGCAACTCGGGGCCGAGGTGGCCGCGCCGGCCCAGGACACCGACCTTCCTTGCGCGCGTGCGGCGAGAGCGACCACCTTCGAAGTCTTCTCGGCGTCGCGCGCGGCCACGGCCACTTCGGCGACACCGAGGCCATCCAGCGCGCGGACGACCGCGCGAGCGGCACCCCCCGCGCCGAGCACCAGAGCCCGCATGCCTCGCGGGTCGACACCCGCGTCCTCTTCGAGGAATCGGCGGAATCCATCCACGTCGGTGTTGTGTCCGACGAGCTTCCGTCCGATCCGCTGGATCGTGTTGACCGCTCCAACCGTCCGCGCGTCGCCCGAGAGCTCATCGAGGTGGGCCATCACCGTCTCTTTGTGCGGCATCGTGACGTTCGCGCCGAGGGCGCCGAGAGCGCGCAGACCCGAGATCGCGTCCGCTAGATCGTCCGGCTCCACTGCCCACGACAGATAGAGCCAATCGAGCCCGACCTGCCGGAACGCGGCCGAATGGATGACGGGCGAAAGCGTGTGTTCGAGTGGCCACCCGAGGACTCCAACGAAGTTCGCGGCAGGTCTGTGTCTCAGCATTCGAGTGATTGGTAGATCTCTTTGTTGGCGAGGAACTCGTCGTAACTCTCGCTGAACGCGTGATGGCCCTCGCAGTCGTTCAACACGTAATAGAGCCACGGACCGTCGGCCGGATTCACGGCCGCTTCGAGCGACGCGCGGCCGGGCGCGCCGATCGGCGTCGGGGGGATCCCCGGATACTTCCGCGTGTTGTACGGAGAGTCGACGTCCAGATCGCTGACGGTTAGCTCCTCTTTGTGCTCGCCGATCGCGTACTGAACGGTCGCATCTATCCCGAGGTTCATGCCTTCTTCGATGCGGTTATAGATGACGCGCGCGATCATCGGCCGTTCTTCGTCCAGCTGCGCCTCCGCCTCGATCATCGAAGCGATCGTGATCGCCTCGTAAGGAGTAACGCCCAGCGAGTCGATGCGCGAAACCCCCGCGGATTCTGCCTGTTCCTCGAACTCCGCCGCGAGACGCCGCGCTACGGATCGTGCGTCGTCGCTGTCGACGATCTGATAGGTGGACGGGAACATCAGGCCCTCCATCGTGTCGACGCCGGGAGGTCGATACTTCGACTCGATCTGGCCGGACGTCGCGACCTTCAGGAATGCATCACCGGAGATGTGAGTCTCATTCTCGAGGATGCGAGCGAAGTCCGTGAGCCACGACCCTTCCGGGAACGTCACCGTGACGAACTCGACGATCGGGCCTTCTTCGAGAAGCGCCGCCAACGCGTCGGTCGCCGAGAGGCCCGTCGCGATCTCGTAACGCCCTGCTTGGATGTTCTCGGCGCCACCTTCGAGATATGCCGCGACACGGAAACCGAGCGCCGACTCGATGACGCCGTTCTTCTCCAGAAGGTCGCCTATCGATCGCGATGTCGCTCCCGACGGGATCACGATCTCAACTTTCTTGCCGGGAGCACTCGTAGCATTCACCCCGATCGAACGGAGGTAGAGGAACCCGCCGAGCGCGACGGCCACGATGACGACCACGACGATGCCGAGCGCAGTTAGGAGGCGACCACGTTTCGTGAGGGTCATGCGGTCGCGTCGAGGAAACCTTGAAGCAGGAGTTGGGCGGCTATCGCGTCACGCTTGTCCTTACGTTGCTCCGGGCGCGAGCCGGACGCGCGCAAACCTGCTTCCGCTACGACCGTGGTGAGGCGCTCGTCGAATTCCTCGATAGGGATGTCGGTGCGCGACCGCAACTTCTCGACGAACACCTTCTGTGTCTCCACCGCGGGTCCGGCGCGGCCCGAGAGTCCGATCGGTTTTCCCACGACGATCGTGACGACGTCGTGCTCGTTCGCGATCTCGACAATCCGGTCGATCGATGTCGCGGTCGCATCTAGGACGACCAGAGGATGCGCGAAGCGCGTCTCCGTATCCGCGATCGCGAGGCCGATCCGCTTCGTTCCCGGATCCACACCCAGGACATTGGCTCGGGCGACCATTACGGAGATAGCGCATCCTTCGCGGCGCGAGCCACGGCTTCGATGGCTTCCTCGATCTTGTCTGCCGACGGGCCGCCCGAGATAGCGAGATCCGGTTTTCCTCCTGCTCCCCCACCGAGCAACGCGGCGCCGGGAGCAAGCAGATCGCGCGCCGAGATACCTCGCTCCGCGAGGTCTTTCGTGACCGCCCCGACGAGGTTCGCCTTGCCCTCTCCGGCGGTTCCGAGAACGACGACACCAGATCCCAGTTTCCCCTTGAGGCTCTGCGCGAGCGACCGCAGCGCATCCACGCCAACATCGCGGCGCGCTACTACGAGACGCGAACCGTCAACGTCGACCGCCGATTCGACGAGTGTCGCGGCGTCCGATTCCGCACTGCCCCGTTCCACCTGAGCGATCTTCTTCTCCATCTCCTTCTGCGTCGCCAGGAGCCGCTCCACTCGAGCCGCGACTTCGTCCGGGTTCGCCCTGAGCATCTCCGCGACCTCGGCGAGAGCATTCGCCCGTTTCTCGAGGAACCTCACACCTTCGATGCCTACGAGGGCCTCGACGCGCCGGAGATTCGCGCCGACAGAACCTTCAGACGTCAGAACCGTGACGCCGATCTGACTCGTGTGCGGGACGTGCGTGCCTCCACACAACTCCTTTGAATACTCACCAACCTCTACAACGCGAACGAAGTCGCCGTACTTCTCGCCGAATATCGCCATGGCACCGATCGAGCGTGCGAAGTCGTAAGAAGTCTCGAACGCGCGCACGTGATCGTCGTAGAACACACGGTCTTGTAGCTCCGCAGAGATATCCGCGAGTTGTGCTTCACCCAAAGATTCGAAGTGGTTGAAGTCGAAGCGCAACCGCCCCGGTTCCACGAGCGATCCCGCCTGGCGCGCGTGGTCGCCGAGCCTGTCCCGCAGGATCCAATGCAATATGTGCGTGGCCGTGTGCGCGCGCTGTGCGCCGCTTCGCCAGTGCGGATCGACGACGAGCTCGAGGTCTTCGCCGCGCGCGATCTCACCCTCCACGACCTTGATGCGATGAGCGTGGAGATCCCCCAGCCTGATCGTGTCGATGACCTCGGCTCGCCCGTTCGGCCCGACTATCGCCCCCCGATCACCGACCTGTCCTCCACCTTCGGCGTAGAACGGCGTTCGGTCCACCACCAGATGCGCCTCGTCACCCGCCCCTACCGCTTCGGCTGCTTGGTCACCGCGCAACACCGCGATCGCTGAGCCCGCGCCGGTCAGGTGCTCGTAACCGATGAATTCGACGTCTGAGGTGGTCTCGATGAGCGCCGGGGCATCGATGCCGACGTTCACGCGCGCGGCACGCGCTCGAGCGCGCTGTTCGTCCATCAATTCGTCGAATCTGCCCTGATCGACCGTCACGCCGCTTTCGGCGGCGATCTCGTTCGTGAGATCGATCGGGAACCCGAAAGTGTCGTGCAGCTTGAACGCGACGTCGCCGGACAGAGCACCATCACTGGCAGCAGCGATCTCTTGCTCGAGAAGCGACAAGCCTTGCCTCAATGTCTCGCTGAACCGCTCTTCCTCGCGCGCCGCTACATCGATGACGAAGTCTTTGCGCTCTACGAGCTCGGGATAGGCGTCGCCCATCAACGACACCGTCGTCTCTACGAGTGCCGGCAGCGTCTCTGCATCGCGACCGAGCAAACGCGCGTGGCGGACGGCGCGGCGCATCACACGCCTGAGCACGTACCCGCGCTCCTCGTTCGACGGAAGCACTCCGTCGGCGATCAAGAAGGTAAGTGAGCGACCGTGGTCGGCGAGGACCCGGAGGGCGCGATCGACGCTTTCGTCGCGGCCGTACTTCTTGCCGGTGAGCTCTTCGGCCCGCTCGATCATCGTCCCGAAAGTGTCGGTCTCGTAGATCGAATCCGCGTCCTGCAGGACGATCGCGAGACGCTCGACGCCGGCCCCCGTGTCGATGTTCTTGTTAGGCAGATCGGCAACCGGTTCGATCTCGGCATTGCAGTCGTTCTGCATGAAGACGAGGTTCCATACCTCTACGTACCGCTCCGAGTTCCCCTGGGGACCGACATCGGAAGCGGCACCGAAACGATCCCCTCTATCGACGTAGATCTCGGAACACGGACCGCAGGGCCCGGCGACGCCCATGTGCCAGTAGTTCTCGTCCCTCCCCCATCGGAGGATGCGCTCGGGGCGGACGCCGACGACGTCGCGCCAGATCTCCATCGCTTCGTCGTCGGTCTCGTAGATCGTGACCCACAATCTCTCGACATCGATCCCGTACCCCTCGGTCACGAGTTCCCACGCCCACGGGCACGCCTTCTCCTTGAAGTAATCGCCGAAGCTGAAGTTCCCGAGCATCTCGAAGAAGGTCAGGTGCCGGGTGGTCTTGCCGACCTCGTCGATGTCGACCGTCCGGAAGCATTTCTGCACGCTCATCGCCCGCGGGAACGGAGGTGTTTGTTGCCCGAGGAAGTACGGCTTGAACTGGTTCATCCCGGCATTCGTCAGCAACAGCGTCGGGTCGTTCGGCACGAGCGAAGAGGAAGGAACGTGTTCGTGGTCGCGCTCCGCGAAGAACGCGAGGAACTTGCTCCGGATCGTGTTGGAGTCCATCCCCCTCAGGTTACCGGGGGGTGGCGAAGGACTAGCTCTGCTCTTCGAGCTTCGTGTTGAGCCGATCGAGCAGCGAACCCGTGAGGGAACTCGGCCTGACGCGAGCACCGAGTTTCTCCAGCCATTTCTCGCTCTCCAGCGCGACCGCCACCCCTACGAACATCCAGAAAGCGACCTTTATCAGCCGGATCATCTAGCCCTCCTCGGTCTCGCGCGCGTGCTGCTTCTTCTCGTCTAGTTCCCGGGACAGCTCTACCTCCTTACCTGCGATCGGTTCGAAGTAGCGCTCGTCGCCGAGCTCATCCGGCAGATGGCGTTGCTCGGCCCATCCGCCGAAGCTGTGAGCGTACTTGTATCCCTTCCCCGCGCCGATGGCACGTGACGCGGCGGCGTGCGCGTCCCTGAGGTGGGGTGGGACCGGCAACGGGCCCGATGCCTTGACCTGTTCTTCCAGGCGCCACAGCGCGACGGCGCTCGCGTTCGATTTGGGAGCGAGCGCCAAGTAGACCGCGGCCTGCGCCAGGTTGAGCTTCGCCTCGGGTAATCCGACGAACTCGAGCGCTTGATGTGCCGCCACCGCAACCTGGAGGGCTTGAGGATCCGCATTGCCGATGTCTTCGGAGGCAAGGATCACCATCCTGCGCGCGATGAACCGCGGATCCTCACCGGCATCGAGCATCCGCGCCATCCAGTAAACGGCGGCATCGGGATCCGAACCGCGCATCGACTTGATGAACGCGGAGATCACGTCGTAGTGCCAATCCCCCGCCTTGTCGTACGGAAGAGCGCGTCGTTGCAGAGCTTCTTCCGCCGCCTGCAGATCGAGCGTCTTGTTCTGCGAGTGAGCGATCAGAGCGCCGGCCTCGAGAGCGTTGAGAGCCGCACGCGCATCCCCACCTGCACCGCGCGCGATGTGCGCGAGAGCGGCGTCGTCGGCTTCTACATCGAGTCCCGCGATACCCCGCTTCGGATCGTCGAGTGCGCGGCGCATGATCTCGAGTAGATCGTCCTCCGTCAGCGCCTCGAGCCGGAACAACAGGCTCCGCGACATCAGCGGCGAGTTGACCTCGAAGGACGGGTTCTCCGTGGTCGCGCCGACGAGGACTATCCATCCGTTCTCGACCGCCGGCAACAACGAGTCTTGTTGCGCTTTGTTGAAGCGGTGGATCTCGTCGAGGAACAACACCGTCCGCCGCCCCTGTTGCGCGAGGAGGTCCTTCGCCGCTTCGATCTGCTTGCGGACCTCCGCTACGCCGGCCGTGACCGCGGACATCGGCACGAAGTGGGCTTCGGTCGCGGCCGCGATCACGTTCGCGATCGTGGTCTTGCCCGTCCCCGCGGGGCCCCACATCACGACCGACGACAGATCGCCCGACTCGATGAGTGTCCGGAGCGCACGTCCGGGACCGAGCACGTGTTCCTGACCCACGATCTCGTCGAGGGTGCGCGGCCGCATGCGCGCGGCGAGCGGCGCGTACTCGTCGAACCGTTCCTCCAGGGCGTTGTCGAACAGATCCATACGCCCTCTTGTCTACTCCGTGTTGCGGGGAGGCGCAGTCGATTTCAGGTGCAGGATCTTTAGTTGTTCTTCGCTCACGGGGGTCGGCGCGCCCGTTAGCGGATCGAAGGCGGTCTGCGTCTTCGGGAACGCGATCACCTCGCGGATGTTCTCCTCGCCTGCGGCCAGCGCCACGATCCGGTCGATCCCCGGCGCGATGCCGCCGTGGGGAGGGGCGCCGAAACGGAATGCATCCAGAAGGAAGCCGAACTTCTCCTGCTGCTCCTCCGCGCTGATCCCCAACGCGCGGAAGACACGCTGCTGAAGCTCGCGGTCGTGGATACGGATGCTTCCACTGGCGAGCTCCCATCCGTTGAGCGTGATGTCGTAGGCCTTCGAAACGACCTTCCCCGGATCGGTCTCGAGGTAGTCGACGGTCTCGTCCGTGATCCCGGTGAACGGATGGTGGATGAAATCCCATCGTTGGTCCTCGTCGTTGTATTCGAACCACGGGAAGTCGACGATCCACGCGAACTTCCACGCGTTCGGATCGGAGCGATCGAGTTGCGGGATCAACCCGTAGCGCGCCGCGAGCCGGTTGCGCAATGCACCGAGGACCTTGTGCACGATAGAGACGCGCTTGTCGGCCACGATGAGGATCAGGTCGCCGCCGGTCGCGCTCGTGTCCTTCACGAGATCCGTTCGTTCGGTGTCCGTGAAGAACTTTGCGACCGGGGACTCGATCGAATCGTCCGGACCCACCCTCACCCAGACGAGACCGCCGGCCCCCAGAGCTTTCGCCTCTTCGACGAGACCATCCAATTCCTTGCGCGGCGCATCACCCTTGTCGGGCACGACGATCGCCTTTACCGCGCCGTCCGAATCCAGAACCGAACGGAATACCTTCACTTCGGTCGCGGCGAAGGTCTCCGCGAGGTCTTGCAGCTCCATACCGAAGCGGAGGTCGGGCTTGTCGACACCGAAGCGATTCAACGATTCTTCATAAGTAAGGCGCGCGAAGTCCGGGAGCTCCACACCGAGCGCGTACTCCCAGACGTACTTGAACATCCGCTCCGTGACGTCGAGCACGTCTTCGACGTCGACGAAGCTCATCTCGAGGTCGAGTTGCGTGAACTCCGGTTGGCGATCGGCGCGCAGATCCTCGTCCCTGAAGCAGCGCACGATCTGGTAGTAGCGATCTAGTCCCGCAACCATGAACAACTGTTTGAACAATTGGGGCGACTGGGGCAACGCATAGAAGGTGCCCGCGTGCAACCGTGACGGAACGAGGTAGTCGCGGGCGCCCTCAGGTGTTGACCGGGTGAGCATCGGGGTCTCGATCTCGACGAACCCCTCACGGTTGAAGAAGTTCCTGA
>JAHWJK010000056.1 GCA_019348445.1 Actinomycetota bacterium
AGGGTTAGCTGACGACTGCGAGGACGTCGCGGGCCGAGAGGATGAGGAGGTCTTCCCCGTCTACCTTGATCTCGGTGCCCCCGTACTTCGAGTACATGACGCGGTCGCCTTCCTTCACGTCGAGCGGGATGATCTCGCCGGAGTTGTCGGAGCGCTTGCCGGGGCCGACCGCGAGGACGGTTCCCTCCTGAGGCTTCTCCTTAGCCGTGTCCGGGATCACGATGCCCGAAACTGTGGTCTCTTCGCCCTCTTCCGGGCGGACGAGGATCCGGTCCTCGAGCGGACGGATGGTGGTCTTCGTTCCTGTTGCCATTCCCTACCTCCTGGTCTATCGCTTTAGCACTCGCTGGCTGTGAGTGCTAATGATAGCGACGCCTCACGGAGGCGGCAAACCGCGCCTAGGGCCGGGGGTGGGTCTCCTCGGCCGCGTCCCGCCCCAACCCGGTCTTCTCGACGACGACGTAGGTCTCGTACCGCTCGACGACCCGCTCTATCTCGGGGACCTCGTGTCCCGGGAGGACGAAGAAACGGTCTCCGTGCCGCCGCACGTCCTCGTACTGCGTCACCGACAGCCGGATGAGGTCACCGCAGACTTCGTTGGAGCATTCGCATACGAACACCGGTAGCTCGGTCGCCTCGTAACGATGCTCGATAGCGGCCTTCTCGATGTTCTCGTTGACTTGCCGGAACATCGCCTCGTTCTGGGCGAGCTTCTTCTCGTGGCTCATAGAAACATTTTGGGGGTTCTCGGGAGCTTGCGTCACCACCGCCCGGCCGGGGCGTGGCTCCGCCATGACCCTCTAAGAGCGGCGTTCGGATATCTACGCGAGGGACAGGTTGGGGTCGGGCGACGCGTCGAGATCGTGCCGAAGACCGCGCTTGAACATCGCCGTCCCGCACGCCGCGATCATCGCGGCGTTGTCCGTGCAAAGCTCCATCGGAGGGACGAAGAGCTTCAGCATGCGTGACTCGCACGCTTCCGCGAGGCCTTGCCGCAACCCGGAGTTCGCCGCGACGCCTCCGCACAGGAAGACCCGGTCGACACCCGCATGTAGCGCGGCTGCCATTGTCTTGGTGACCTGGATGTCCACGACCGCTTGCTGGAACGACGCGGCGACGTCTTCGACCGACACCTGTTCGCCACGGCTCTGTGCATTCCGGACGTAGTTGATGACGGCGGTCTTCAGCCCCGAGTACGAGACGTCGAATCCGGGTTCGTCCACCATCGCTCGCGGGAACCTGATCGCGTTGCCGTCACCGAGCAGCGAGAGCCTGTCTATCTCGGGTCCGCCGGGATAGTCGAGACCGAGGAACCGAGCCACCTTGTCGAAGGCTTCACCGGCAGCATCGTCGATCGTCGAACCCAGAACCTCGTAGTCGCCATGCCCGAGCGCATGAACGAGGAGCGTGTGTCCGCCCGAGATGATGAGGCACACGGCGGGGAACTCGGCATCTTTATGCGCGAGCAGGTTCGAATAGACGTGACCCTCCAGATGGTTCACGCCGACGAACGGGATATCGAGAACCGCGGCGATCGATTTCCCCTCCGCAACGCCGACGAGCAAAGACCCGATCAGCCCGGGGCCGAGCGTTGCCGCAACGCCGTCGAGATCCCAAAACGTGACATCGGCGCGGAACAACGCCTCCCTGATCACGGGCGTAAGGGCCTCGACATGTTGCCGCGCGGCGATCTCGGGGACGATGCCGCCATATTCGCCGTGTAACTCACCCTGCGAGACGATGACGTTCGACAAGATCTCGCGTCCGCCCTTTACGACGGCGGCCGACGTTTCGTCACAGGACGTCTCGATCCCGAGCACGAGCGAGTCCTCGGTCCACTCGCTGAGCGGTTTCTTACGAGCAAGCGGGTCCTCGAGCGTGAGAGCGTCGGCCCCCGGTGCGATCTCCCACGACGTGGGGATCGGCTCCCCTACCTCCACTGGTCGACCTCCTCGCGGATCTTCTGCAGACGCAATCGATATTGCGTCGAGCGCGCGTCGTCGACCACCATGACGAGCGCGTCTTCGTTCGTCTCGATGTAGTAGCCCTTCCGGACACTCACTGCGGCGAACCCGAACTTCTCGTACATGTTCTGCGCCACGCTGTTCGTGACCCGCACCTCGAGAGACAAGATCTCGGCCCCCCGAGCGATCGCTTCCGTCACCAGGTAGAGGAGAAGACGCGTACCAACCTTGCGTCCGTGGAAATCGGGATCGACCGCGATGTTCGTAACGTGAGCCTCGCGGCCGGTGAACATCATCCCCGAGTACCCCACCACCTCTCCCTCGTTCTTCGCAACGATGTAAGTCCTCGTCGTGCGCTGCGATAGCTCCGAGAGGAACAACGAGGTCGACCACGGGCGCGGGTAGACCTTCGCCTCGATCGTGAGAACGCGCCGCAGATGCCGTCGCCGCATACGCGTTATCTCGATGTCGACCGCGCCGTACTCGGGATCCCGGGCGAGGGCGCTCACGCCGACTTCGTTCCTCTGATGGTTTCCCACTTGATGGGAGCGGCCGACCTGCGGAGGTAGAGCGGAACGAGCTGATCGGGAGGGTCGAAATCCTCACGGAACAGACGGGGGAGGCTCAGCTCAACGAGGGACTTCGCTTCCGGGAAGGCATGCGCCATCCCTCCCACTTCCACGACGGTTCCGAGGTCTTCGAACGCGTCCCGGTAGAGGAGAGCCCCGCTGCCCACCATCAGGACTTCCTCCGGGCGCGAGGCGATGCCGATAGCAAGTTGCCCCGGCTTCTCGACGCGGTAGTCGGTCATCCTCTGGACGCCGCCCGGCGAGGTCCGGTAGAACGCGTCGAACACCTCGTTGCGCCGCGCGTCGAGGACGGCGCAGATCGTCTTGGACGCATAACGAACGTCGTAGGCCAAGAGATCGAGGCTCGTGATACCGACGATCGGCACGGAAAGAGCCTGCGCGAGCGCTTTCGCAGTCGCTACTCCGACACGCATGCCGGCGAATAGGCCCGGCCCGACGTCCACAGCAACCGCGCCGAGATTCCGGTACCCGATACCCGCTTGGTCGAGGCAGAACCCGATCGCCGGGAGCAGGAACTCGTTGTAGCTCGCGCCACGCGACACGAGAGCACTCGCGACTACTCCCTGCTCCGAGCCGATCGCGACACTCGCTTGCGGCGTCGAGGTCTCGATCCCTAGTACGAGCATCAGTGCTCCTGGTGGGGAGGAGGATTGACGCCCCTATCGTCGCGAAAAAACGGATCCTCCGTGACCACGAACCTCGGACCATCCGAAGACTCCACCGATACGGCATCGAGCAATGCTTCGGCCGTCGAACGCATCTCCTGGATCTTGCGGATCCATTCCTGTCCGCGCGGTCTGAAAACAAGGAAGCGCTCGTTGAGGTCGTCGCCGTCGGTCTGTCGGAGTTCGATCTCCAGGTGTCGACGCGGTAACAGCGGCGCGATCGCGCTACCCCATTCCACGACGACTAGCGAGTCGGGATCCAGGAATTCCTCGAACCCGAGGTCGAGGACTTCCTGGAACGAATTCAGCCGGTAGACATCGAGATGGATGAACGGATACCTGCCCTCGTATTCGTGGACGATCGTGAAGGTCGGTGAGGTGACGCGTCCTTCGACGCCCGATGCTGCAGCGATGCCTTGAACCAGCGCCGTCTTGCCCGCTCCGAGGTCACCGGTCAGGCTGATGACGTCTCCCGGCAAGAGCGTCGGCGCCAGCGCAGCTCCAACGATCCGCGTTTCATCGACCGAACGCGTCGTCACGGTCAGGACTCGAGGCGCCATCGCTGGACTTCCTTCGACCTGCTCAGAAAAGACCGAGCTGCTCCGACGATCCGACCGCGGCCTGTTGCCGGGCCTCGACGTCGCGGGCTCGCGCCTGCTCGAGGATCGTACGGACGACTTTCATATCGGCACGTATGGCGTCGACAGGACTGAGGCCGCCGAACCTGCCACCGCGAAGCGCTGCAGCAGGATGGAAGGTCGGGATCACGGTTGCGCCGCCGTAGTCGAACAGCTGACCGCGCGCCTTTGTGATCCCTATCTGCAGACCGGTGACGAACCGGGTCGCGAAGTTGCCGAGAGTGACGATGACCTTTGGCTGCATGTGCCGCAGCTGCGCCTCGAGGTAAGGCCGGCACGCTTCGATCTCGTCGGGGAGCGGATCGCGGTTGTTGGGGGGCCGGCACTTGATGACGTTGACGATCGCGACCTGGCTCCTGTCGAGACCGACCTCGCCGAGGAGCGTGTCGAGGAGCTGTCCGGCGGCGCCGACGAAGGCGATCCCTTGTTTGTCTTCGTGGAACCCCGGCGCCTCGCCGATGAATAGGACGTCGGAGTCGAGGTTTCCCGCCGACCAGACCACCTGAGTCCGCGTCTCGGCGAGGCGGCAGTCGGTGCAGGTCATAGCGCGGTCACGGATGGCATCGATGTCGACGTGCGGAGGCGCGCTCAGCGAGGGACCCGGACCCATGCCTCGACCCTACGTAGCCGGATGGGAGGGGGTCAACAATGGAACGTCAACTGATCAATAGGTTGCCGTCCTCCATCAGTACCTCGCCGTCGACCGTTATCCGGCCGCCCTTCCGGAGGTCGCAGACCATGTCCCAGTGGACGGCGGACTCGTTGACGCCGCCGGTTTCGGGATAGGACGCGCCGACCGCGAGGTGGACCGTGCCTCCGATCTTCTCGTCTAGAAGGATCTCGCCCGTGAACGACTCGATCCCGTAGTTGGTCCCGATCCCGAGCTCTCCAAGGACGCGCGCCCCGGGATCCGTCTCGAGCTTCTTGACGAGGAACTCCTCGTTCTTTTCCGCGGTCGCGTCCACCACCTTTCCGGCCTCGAATTCGAGGCGGATCCCTTCGACGGATTGCCCACCGTAGATGGCGGGATACGTGAAGGAGACATGACCACGCGTCTTGTCCTCGTGGGGGCCGGTGAAGATCTCGCCGTCGGGGAAATTCGACTTTCCGTCGGCCGGGATGAAAACGCGATCACCGACCTCGAGGATCAGATCGGTTCCCTCGCCTTCGATGTGCACCTCGTTCTTGCTGTGCATCCAGTCGATCAGTCGGCGGTGGCGCTCCGCCATCGTTCTCCATTCCTCTACGGGATCATCCTTGTCGACGAAGCACGCACTGAAATAGAACTCCTCGTATTCGTCGAGACTCATCTCGGCATCCATCGCGTAGGCCTCGGTCGGGAACAGCGTGACGTTCCAGCGATAGTCGCCTTCGGCCGAGCGCTGCATGTAGCGATCCATCAACGGCTTCCGCGCTTTCGAATGGATGATCTGGCGGGAGGGATCGACTTTCGAGAGATGCCGCGTGTTGGTGTCACTCAAGATGTTGAAGGAGGCGTCGACGTTCTCGATCATCCATCGCTCGGTCTCCCAGATGTACTCGAGCTGATGATCCTGTGCGAACTTGTAGAACACCGGCTCGGCCGCGGGGATCGACGCCCGGATCATCGGGTGAGCCCCGCGCTGGAGGCATCGTTGGTACAGAGCAACGATGAGCGGCTCTGCTACGTACGACCCTCGGATGACTACCAGGTCGTCGGGCTGAACCTGTACCGAGTAATCGACGAGGACATCCGCAAGCTTCTCGACCCGCGGATCCCTCACAGGTTTCTCCCCACCCTTACCCCTTCCCCGCCAAGACCTCGTCGAAGAACGCCGCGAGCATCGTATTGAACTCCGCGTGTCTCTCCATCATCGTCATGTGACCCGCCTTGTCGAACGTCTTGAGCTCGGCTTTCGGCAGATTTTCGGCGAGGAACTGTGATGCACCGGGAACGGTTATCCGGTCGTGCGTGCCTGTGATCACGAGAACCGGCACCGTTACGTCCGGCAGCAGTTCGGTGACCTCGAAGTCGCGATACGCCTTGAACAGATCGAAGATCACGTCGGTCGATGTCTCGGCGAGCATGTCGTAGGTGAAATCGACCTGACGCGCGGACGAGTGCGGGCCGAACGCTGCGAACGAAACGATCATGAACAAGGAATCGGACGGCCTGATGATCTTGCGCAGATACTCGACCCGTTCGTGGTAGTTGCCAAGGGCGTCCAGAGGGCGACGCAACACCCGTTCTGCTCGCGCTATCGCGGCGCCGCCGGTAACGGTTTCGTAGGCGGGCCGGTGCGTCGTATTCACGCACACGACGCCCTTGATCCTCGACCCGAGCAGATCTGTCTGCGAGCTACACAGATCGAGAGCGATCATCCCGCCGACCGAGTGCCCGACCAGGACGACCTCTTCGAGACCCGCATCGTCGATGACCGCGATCAGGTCGTCTACGAGAGTCGCGATGTTGTACCGGCGATCGCCTTTCGGGCGCGAGCGCCCATGCCCGCGTAGGTCGTAGAAGACCAGCCGATGGTCCCCGATTCCCCCAAGTTGGTAATGCCACACGTCGGTCCGGAGCGCCGACCCGTGCAGGAAGACGGCGCCGCGTTTCGACGGGGGCCCAGCCTCCTCGACGAAGATGCGAGCGCCGTCGGAGAGCTCGATCGTCCTCGACCGCACGCCGCGTCGTTTACCGAAATCTTCGCCGGCTTCGGTGTCGTTGAGCCGCCGTCTCTTAACAGCGGCCTTCTGCGCCGCGAGCCCGGCGCCGACACCGATGGCGGTCCCCGCCAGGGCGATCAAACCGGTTCGTCTAGCCAACGTAGACCCGGGGAACGCGCGATGGGATACGAGCGGTGACTTCGTAGTTGATGGTCCCGATGTTTTCGGCGATCTCTTCGGCGGTTATCCGGTCGTCGGCGTCGGCACCCAGAAGGGTCACGACTTCGCCGGTCGCAACATCCTCGTCACCCACGTCCACCATGAACTGATCCATGCACACGGCTCCCGATACCTTGAAGCGGCGACCATGTACGAGTACGTCGCCGCGACCGGAAAGACCTCTGTCGTAGCCATCGGCATATCCGCACGGAACGGTGATGACGCTTCCTTCCTTCGGAAGCTGGTAACCGAGCCCGTAAGAGACACCCTCGCCCGCGCCGACGGATTTCACCATGTTGACGCGGGCCTTCAGCGACAGGACGGGGCGCAGGTCGGCCATCCCGCGCAGCGCGCTGCCGGGCCACAGTCCATAGGCGGCGACGCCGACCCGGACCATGTCGCGATGAGATTCGGGGAGCGTCAATGTGGCCGCCGAATTCGCGATGTGCTTGTAACGAAGCTCGATGCCCGACCTCTCGATCTTCCCGACGACGTCGTCGAAGAGGTCCATCTGTTTACGTGTGAACGGGTGATCGGGGACGTCGGCGACGGCAAGATGGCTCCACGCGCCTTCTATATCGAGGTGGGGCAAGGCGCTGATCTCTCCGATCGCCTGGAGGACTTCCTCTGCGGGAACGCCCACCCGATGCATCCCGGTATCGATCTTCACGTGAACGCGAGCCACCGTTCCGGCTGCACCTGCAGCCTCGGACAACGCGGCGGCAAAGTCGCGCGTGTACACCGCGCTCACAAGATCGGCGCTCACTACCGCGGGCGCGGCCTCGTACGGGGGTTCGGTGAAGACATGGATAGGCGAAGTGATGCCGGCGTCTCTCAGGTGCAGAGCCTCGGCGACGCGCGCGACGCCTAACCGGGATGCGCCGGCCTCGAGCATCGTCGCGGCGCAGACTGGGTTCCCGTGGCCGTACGCGTATCCCTTGACCACGCCCATCACCTCGGCTGCGCCGGCGATGGCACGCAACGTCTGGATGTTGTGCCGAAGAGCACCAAGATCGACCTCGGCCCACACCGGATGGCCGCGGCGTCGAACGTCTTCCGGACTCAGAACCACGATCCCTCCACGACCAGATCCGCTGCCTCTCCCAGAGCCTCCGCAACGTCTCCGGCAACGACGCCGCTACTTCCGCGCGCCGCCGCCGCAAGCGTGCCCGCAACCCCGTGCACGTAAGCACTCGCCCACGTCGCCGTAAACGGATCGAGACCCGCGGCCAGATAAGCGGCACACGCTCCGGTTAGAACGTCTCCGGTACCCGCGGTAGCCAGCTCGGGCCCGCCGGTCGGATTGACGACGACGCGTCCACCGGCGTCCGCTATCAACGACCGATGCCCTTTGAGAAGCACGACACAGCCGAAGCGACGTGCCGCTTCGGTAACCGCGCCCAGCCTCTCGTCCTGGACATCGCTCGTAGACGTGCCGAGAAGACGCGCGAGCTCCGCCGGATGCGGAGTGATGGTTAGTGGTGCGTGCCGTTCTTCCAGCATCGAAGGATCCTCCGCCGCGACGTTCAGCGCATCGGCGTCGGCGACGATGGGTAGCTCGGTCTCGTGCACCAACCGTTCGAGCAGACCGCGCTGCGAGTGACCGCGACCGATGCCGGGTCCTATCGCGATCGCGTCGGCCTTCGCCAGCAGATCCTTCGACGCTTCCAGCGCGTCGGGACCGAGCGTCGACCCGCTGACCGTCTGCGTGACGAGTTCCGGCACGGCTTCTGCTGCCGCCGCACGTACGCGTTCCGGCGCCACGAGGTTCACGTACCCGCAGCCGGCGCGGAGCGCGCCGCGTGCGGTTAGCAACGCCGCCCCAGTCATCTCGTCGGATCCTGCGAACAGCAGTACCGTGCCCGACGACCGTTTGTGCGAGTCCGCCGGTCGCGCCGGGATCGCGCGCGCGACGTCATCGCTCTCGATCATCATCGCGATGCCGCTCTCGACCGGAATACCGATATCGGCGACCTGAACCGTACCCGCGCGCGTCGCTCCTTCGCCGATCGCGGTGCCTATCTTCTCGGCCCCCATCGCGACGGTCATCGTCGCCGCGACACAAGGTCCTTCGCACCGGCCGGAGCCGCCGTCTACACCGGAAGGGATGTCGACCGCCACGACGGGAACATCCAACCGGCTCATCGCTTCCAGCGCCTGGCCCGCTTCACCCTCCGCTCGTCCTCTGAAACCGGTCCCAAACACCGCGTCGACCACGACGTCGGCTCGCTCGAGGGCATCGACTTCGAAAGCGTCGACAGAGCCACCTTCCGAGAACCACGCCGCGAGATGGTCGGCCGCTGCTCCTCGAGCCGTACGAACGTCACCAACAGAAAGAACGCGCACCGACGCTCCCTCACGTTGGAGAACCCGTGCCGCGACGAAGCCATCACCGCCGTTGTTGCCGTTGCCACAAACGACCGCAACCCGGAGTCCATATCGACGTCCGGCAACGTCGAGGACGGCGCGCGCAACGGCTCTGCCCGCGCGGTCCATCAGGAGTTCCGGCGGCGTCCCCGCGGCGATCGCGGCCTCATCAGCAGCCGCCATCTGTTGCGGGGTCGGCAGATATCTCACTCGACGGTGACGCTCTTCGCCAGGTTGCGTGGTTGGTCCGGGGACAACCCGCGTTCTTTCGCTACGAAATATGCGAGGAGCTGAAGTGGGATCGTGTCGATCACCGGCGTTAGTAGTGGCTTCGTCGGGGGAACCTCGAAGAGCTCGTTCGCGAGCTCTCGCGCGCGGTCGTCTCCCCGGCGCGCAACGATGATCGTGTCGGCACCGCGGGCCCGTACCTCGGCGACGTTCGCCAGCATCTTCTCGTACAGCGCGTCTCCCGTAGCGATAGCGACGACCGGCGTACCTTGTTCGATCAGAGCGATCGCGCCGTGTTTCAACTCACCTGCTGCATAGCCTTCGGCGTGGATGTAGGAGATCTCCTTGAGCTTCAACGCGCCCTCGAAAGCCACGGCCGTTCCGACCCCGCGGCCGATGAACAGGAAATCGCGCGCCTGGGCATAACGCTTCGCAGCCCGCTGGACCTCACCCTGGATCGCCAGAACCTCTTCGATCTGATCGGGTAAAGCCTTCATCGCTTCGATCGTCTCAACGATCTTGTCCGCGGGCATGACCTGACGTTCCTGCGCGAGGTACAGGGCGAGGATGTTCATCGCGACGAGCTGAGCCAAAAACGTCTTCGTCGCAGCGACGCCGATCTCGGGGCCGGCATGCGTAAAGAGCACGGCGTCTGCATCGCGCGTGATCGACGAACCGACGACATTCGTGATCGCGACGACTTTCGCTCCCATCTCCTTCGCGAACCTGATCGCCGCAAGGGTGTCCGCGGTCTCGCCGGACTGAGCGATCCCGATAACCATCGAATGCTCGTCGAGAACGGGGTCGCGGTAGCGGAACTCGGATGCGAGGTCGAGCTCGACCGGGATCCGCGTGTAGTGCTCGATCGAGTGCTTCGCAGCCATGCCGGCATGGAACGACGTCCCGCACGCGACGACCACGATCTTGTCGATCGCGCGCAGAGCAGAGTTATCCCAATGAACCTCGTCGAGGGTTATCGTCCCGTCTTCGTCGAGGCGTCCCCTGATCGTGTTCTGGACCGCTTCCGGCTGCTCGAAGATCTCCTTCAGCATGAAGTCTTCGTAGCCGCCCTTCTCGGCAGCCTCCATGTCCCACTCGACGTGC